>CAZGNN010000006.1:0-19997 GCA_964527335.1 uncultured Spirochaetaceae bacterium
AAATGAGGTTGATGGCCCAGAGATAGAAATCCTGAGGTGTGACGCCGAGAAGAAGTCCGCTCGTCAGAGCCTTCTTCATTCCCCATACCACAGCTTCGCCGTGGCTGACGCCGTAATGCGTGACGCTCTCGAGTGCATGGCCGAATGTGTGGCCGAAGTTGAGTGCACTTCTTATCCCCTTCGTCTCCTTCGGATCACGCTCTATGTAATCCTTCTTAACAAGAAGCGAGAGTTCCACAAGTCTCTCGAGCGTCTCCTCATCCCTCTTGAGGATTCTCTCTCTGTTATCCATAAGAAAATCGTAGAGGTCGTTGTCAGAGGAAAGAAGCGCGTGCTTCACGACTTCTCCCATTCCCGACATGAACTCGGCTTGGGGCAGGGAAGAAAGCGTATCTATAGGAATAATCACCTCGTCCGCCGGATAGAACGAACCGATCAGGTTCTTCGTCTCCCTGTAGTCGATGGCAGTCTTTCCCCCGAGAGTTGCATCCACCATACACAGAAGCGTTGTCGGACAGAGTATGAGATGAGCACCCCTCATGTAGAGAGACGAGGCAAGCGCCGTCATGTCACAGACGACACCGCCGCCGAGTGCGACGAAGAAGCTGTCGCGGGCGAGTCCACTGTCGAGTGCAAAGGAAAGGATTTTCTCGATGCTTTCCCAGTTCTTGTGCTTTTCTCCGCTCTCGAGAACAAGTGTCCTTTCGGGGGCCGGAGAATAAGATGCCGTATTCTCATCGGCCACGATGATGAATGACTTCAGGTCCCCGGTTCTTTTACCGAGTTCAGCGGAAGGTGCAATATATACTCCGGTGACTTTACCGTCGCCGAGTGTTGTGTCAAAAAGCTTTCTCATGGCTTGAGTTTACTCATTTCCATCCAATCTTCCAACAACAAAGGCAATAAGCTATAGACCAAAGCGCCAAGAAAAGGAAAAATCATTGCTATGGATTTCTATTTCGATAATGCAGCCACAACACCTGTTTCCCAGAGGGCACTCGAAGAATACGAAAGAGTCAGCCGGGAGATTTACGGTAACCCGTCATCAAATCACCGTCTCGGAACAAGAGCGAAGGCCCTTCTCGAAGAGAAGAGGGAGAGCATTGCCTCGATGCTCAAAGTAGACAGCCGCAGCATCATATTCACATCCGGCGCAACGGAGTCCATAGCCATTTTCTTTGAGTCGCTTCTCTGGATGGAGAAAGGGACCGTGATAATATCGAGAATAGAGCATGAAGCGGTGTCCAGCTGGGGAAAATATCTTAAGAAGCTCGGCTGGAACGTTCTTACGATAAGGGCAAAGGGAGGCTTCGTATCTCCAGATGAACTGAGAGAGACACTCACTCCCGACACGAAGGCCGTCTTCATCATGAGCGTCAACAATGTCACCGGTGCCATAGAGCCGATTCCCGGGCTTGTAAAGACAGTAAGGGAGTACGAGAAGGAGAACGGGAAGAAAATCCTCTTCTTCTCCGATTCAGTCCAGGCCCTGGGAAAGACAGGACTGGATCTCAGAAAATGGGACGTTGACGGCGCATCGTTCTCCGGCCACAAGATAAACGGGCCACGGGGTATCGGGATGCTGTATGCGAAGAATCCCGAGATAATCCATCCCCTCGCCCCCGCAGGAGGCCAGGAGAAGGGAAAGAGAGGCGGCACGGAAAACCTTCCCGCCATCGCAGCCCTGGAGACCGCACTCGGGGAATGGATGGAAAAGAGAGAGGAGAACGAGAGGAAGGCCGGCGAAATCAAGGCCTACATAAAGACGAACCTCGAGAAGATGGGCATCTCCATATTCTCACCGGAGAATTCGTCACCGTACATACTCTCAGTCGAGGGACCGCTTCCCTCCGAGGTGTTCACGAGAATGCTCATTGACAAGGGCTTCTGCGTTTCCTCGGGCTCCGCATGCTCGAACAACGCGAAGGGAAAGAGCGAGAGTATACTCGAGGCAATGGGAATCAACAACAGAAGAGCAGGAAAGGCTGTGAGAATAAGCCTTTCGAAAGATACATCCTTCAGCGATGCCGAGGCACTCGTGAAGGCATTCGGGGAGCTTATAAATGGCTGAACAGCAGTATTTGATCAAGGAAGGCGAAATAGCACTCAAGGGCGGCAACAGGATAATGTTCGAACGTCGTCTCAGGGCAAACATCAGGGGCAAGATAAAACCCTATGAATGCCGTATGGACAAAACGAAGGGAAGAGTATTCCTCTATGTGGACGAATCATGTCCGAAGGAGAGAATCGAGAAGGCCCTCGACACGACATTCGGCATCACGGGATGGGCGCCGTCATTCAGATGCACTGACAAAGCTATCGAGACGATACTCGCCAAAGCCGACGAGATCCTTTCCACCCACCCGTTCGGGGACACGGGTTCCTTCAAGGTGGAAGTCAGAAGAGAGGACAAGAGCTATCCGCTCTCGTCTGTCGAAGTTGCCTGCAGAGTGGCAGACGTCGTGGAGAAGTACTACCCGTCACTCACGGTCAATCTCAAGAAGCCTGACTATACGATTACAGTCGAAATCAGGAACGAGTGCTACATCTACACGCATTCCGAGAGAGGATGCGGAGGACTCCCCGTCTCCACTGCGGGACGCGGCATGCTCCTCCTATCTGGAGGAATCGACAGTCCGGTTGCCGGAGTACTGATGGCAAAGAGAGGAATGAAGCTCGACTGCTGCTACTTCCACGCCTACCCCTACACTTCGGAGATGGCTCTGGAGAAGGTCAAGAAGCTTGCCTCCCTCATCGCCCCCTATCTTCAGGGGACAAGACTCTACGTCGTACCGTTCACGAAGGGACAGGAGTTCATACGCGACAACGCAATCGAAGAGGAGGCAACACTTATGTTCAGGGCCGCAATGCTCGAAGTGACGGAGCGTCTTGCTTCATCCGCTTACGACATCGCCCTCGTCACAGGAGAGGCGGTTTCCCAGGTTGCAAGCCAGACACTCGACGCCATGAGCTTCACCGACAGCATGACGGACATGCTTGTTCTGAGGCCCCTCTGCGGCATGGACAAGGAGGAGATCATCGTGAAGGCGAAGGAAATCGGAACCTACGAGACATCGATTCTCCCCTATGAGGACTGCTGTGTGGTCTTCTCACCCAAGCACCCTGTGACACGCCCGGACAAGAAAGAGACACGGGAGCATTACTACTCGCTCAATATGAAAAGTCTCATCGATGAAGCGATAGAGAACACGGTCGTCTATACCTTCAATGCCCGCGGCGAAGAGATAGAAACAAGAAAGGACAGCTCCGATGAAAGCGAAAATTAAGGAATACTGGTTCCTTCCTCTCTATTTCGTCGTAGCAGTCGCATCTCTCGTCATCCATCCGCTCACGGGTGAAGAGATAGTGTCATTCCCGTGGAAAACGGTATGCTACCTCTTCATGCTACTCCTTACCGAGGAGGGAATGAGGAAGGAGAACATCGCACTCCCCGTCTTCAGACTTCTCAACAGCGTGCGTTCGACTCCTTTCATGTTCTTTCTTCTCTTCCTCGCGGCATTTCTCCTCTCGCTCTTTCTCTTCCCTTTTCTGGTCGTTCTCATGATGGTGCCGTTCACCGTAAGGCTTCTCAAGGAGAGCCGGAAGGAGAAGTACACGGTGCCTGCAGTAGCGCTAATCACGCTCCTTGGTGAAATAACGACGCTCTTCACGCCATTCAGCCCTGCTAACCTCTATCTCTTTCTCGATACGGATGTAAGCTACACAGCATACATGCCGTCACTCCTCATACCGTTCGGAGTATCACTCGCGGTATTCGTCATTGAAGTGCTCATCATCTTCAGGGGAACAAAGGGTGACGAAATATATCTCCACATAGAGAACGAGGACTACTGGGAGAAGGATAAGAGGGGTATGAGAATACTCTACACTGCATTCTTCCTTGTCATCCTCTTCGGAAGAAGATTCAACACGATAGACCTTCTTCTTGTCGTGGCGGCTGCATTCCTGATTCTCGACAGAGGGGTATACAGGAAAATCAACTGGGCTCTCTTCCTGACGCTTTCCCTCATCGTCCTCACGGGATATGTCCTCTCGAAAACGAACATCAGAGACAGCAGGATTCTCTCTCTTCTTATGTCAGTATTCCTTACGAGACTCGGAGCAACGGCTGCCGGAATCACGGTTTCTCAGACACTTCCTTCCGTCATACTCTCCCTTTCCTTCAGCTTCACCTATGCTCTGAGGGAAATGAAGGACCAGAAGAAAGCACTGGCAAGGGAGTACATTCTCCTCGCCATTCCTCATCTTGTTGTATTCTTCATCTTCTTCATCCTGTTCTGACAACTGATTCTCCCCGGAAAACGGGGAGACATTTCAATCTTGAACATAAAATTCCCGAAGTACTGCAATACTGCTTCAGAATACTTCATTGCTGCTCTTTTTGGGCATCAATCTCATCAGCAATCAGGTCGGGGCTTGTTCTGTAGAGTCTGGGGTTCCTTGAACTTACATTCTCCAGATATCCCCTGCTCTCGAGAGGCTTCAGTATCTTGTTCCGGAAATAACTGGAATCGTTTATGCCGAGCATGGAGGCTATATCGCCTGAACTGTGTGCCTGACGGGAACAGTATCTCAGAATCTTTTCATCATGGTCAGAGCTTTTCTCGAATGCACAGAGCTCAACAGGGGAAAGCACATCGTCATCCGTTATTCCCTCTTCATATGTCAAATCGGGAAGTGTAATCCTGAAAAGATTCGAAGACGAACAGAAGAACGGTTTATGGGATGAATCCGCATCTGCGTACGCTTCACTGATCTTCTCGAAGCCTGTGCCTGCAGCTTCCATGACATTACAAGCAACAAGTACGGATGAAATGAGCTTGTTCCTTCTTTTCGAATGGAACTGTGTCAGGTTGTATGTCTTTTCGATTCTGGACTCACTGAAATAGCTTCCCGGACTCGATATCTCGAGTCTGTCACGGAACATGTCTATCTGGATCTGAGAACCTTCAATGTAATAGTCACGGTGTGCCACTGCGTTCACGACAGCCTCGAAGAGCGCACGCTCCGGGTATGCCTCGATATTCTTACGGCCCTGAGGCAGCTTGATTATCATTTGATTCATTCTCTGCCTGACGAATTCCATCATGAAAGATATCGAATCAGTGATGTTTCCGCTGAATTCCTTCAGGGTAACAATTCTGTCGCTTCCCCTCGTGAAACCGGAGAAGAGAGAACACTTCACCAGAGTCTTTTCGCCGTCATAGCTGTCCATGAAGAGTAATGCTCCCCTTTTCAGTTTTTTCTCACTGTCGAAGAATTCAATGCTGTCAAGTTTGCTCTCGGTAAGTTCCCTTCCACCTGTATGTTCTCTGGCGTATTCGAAAAGCTTCGAGAAATCTTCCTTCCTGTATGTAATATCGGTATTCTGAAGGTCGAACGCCACTTTGCTGGAATGTACACTCATTGCGATTATCTCTTCCAGCGTTGCACCGTTAGTGAAGCCGTCACGCCTCATATATATTCCGAGAGCTCCCTTGTACTTGACTGTAACAGGTTTCGCAGCAGACTCCGGAATTCTGATTCTGAGGACAAAGAGGCTCTTGCCGTTGTTCTCGTATGAAATAAAGGAAACACTGGTTTCCGGGCGTGGAACAAGATGCTCATTCACCTCGTTGTTGAAGAAATTACGTTCGTTATCTGCTTCCTTCCTGTCGAATCCCACGAGCTTGTTCGTCTTGTCCTCGACGCCGATATACATCTCGCCACCCCCGGCGTTGGCAAAACCTGCAACTGTCTTCAGCCAGCCGAGGGTGTCCTTATGATCAAGTCTTATCTTCATTTCGAGATTCATCGATTCAAGTTCATCAATTTCTGTAATCTCTTCCAGTACCATAACCTTCTCCTGTCATTAAAGTGCTTCAAAGCCTGCTACAATAGTACTACAATTTCTACTACAAAGCTACTACAATTTTCACTACAAGGCTACTACAAAAATTTTCTGAAGTACTTCAAAAATACAGTGCAGACCTACTTTTCTCAGCTCTTGTCCGCAATGAGCTTCTTCTTGTGGCGTGTGAGATAGAAGTATATGAATGTCCCGATAAGTGCAGAGAAGAGAGAACCTGCAGTGGATGCCAGACCGACCTCATAGAGGGAGTGTGTGTAGACAAGAGAGACAATGTAGACGAAGGGAATGCGGATCATGACGATTGTTGCAACATTGTTCAGAGTCGCAAGGCTCGCCATGTTTGATGAAACAAGATAGCCCGTGTAGATGTAGTAGATTCCGGCGAAGAGCACTTCCCATATATAGCCGGAAAGGTATTCGGTTCCGGATTCGATGACATTTGCATCAGCAGTAAAAAGCGAAACAAGGTTTCCGGCATATCTCTTTACAGGCAGGAGGACGGCAATACCGTAGAGGACAGTGACAACGAGAGAAATCTCGAGTAAAGTCCTTGATGCCCTGACATCACGCTTCTCTCCACTGAGATAGCCTGTACATATCCTGACGGTACCGTTACGCATCGCAAGTGCGAACGTGAGAAGAAGCGTGATGAACTTTTCCCCGATTCCCGCAGCTGCAGCATCCTCAAGACCGCGCCTGTTGATGATTGCCGTGACAAAGAGCATCGCTATGCGGATGACTACATTCTGCATGGCTTCCGTACTGCCGGAACGGAATATGGTTCTGATTATCTTTCTGTCGATTCGCATCGAAGTGAATCTGAATTTCACCCACTTCTTTCTCAATGTCATTGCGGTAACGGTCGTAAGCGCACAGGTAATCTGAGCGCACACTGTAGCCAGTGCGGCACCGGCGGCCCCCATTCTCATGCGTGCGACGAAGACATAGTCGAGGACAGCGTTCACCGCAGCTGCAAATCCTATATGAATGAGTATGCGGCCCTCCCCGCTGGACGCCCTGTAGAACGCGATTGCAAGTATGAAGAGAGTGACAGACGGAAGTGAAAGTGTCGATACCTTCATATACTCCATCGTTGCGGCACCCGCCTTCTGCGGTACCGCCATGATGGATACGACGGCGCCCCTGATAAGATAGAAGAAAAGACCGAGGAGAATCGAGCAGATGAGGAACACGAGGACGCCGGAAGAGAGAGCCTTCCCGGCTTCATCCCTGTCGCCCTTTTCAAGAGCGCTGTTCACTGTCCTTATTATTCCGGATGCGTACCCCGCCATGAAGACAACCGGTACGTAGATAAGCTGGGAGCCGACGGCAACGGCGACGATGTCGGAAGTGGAGGAAAATCTTCCTACGAAGAAGATGTCGAAAATACCGAAAAGAGTCTGAATAAGGAAATAGGCCCAGAGAGGCATAGAAAACCTCAGCAGATTCCCGAAGTATCCTTTCCTAACCTTCTCTCCTTCCATATCAATCTCCATACCATCAGAACTGATGGCCCGTATTCACGGTTCAGTCCCTCTCACCGGTGCTCCTCTATATTATCACTATCCATCAACCATTCCCTGCCAAAGAGATCTTTTAGGCGATGCCCCCTCCCGACGGTTTCTGACAACCCTGACGTAAGAGTATACAAGAACACAAATTATTGCCGAGAATACAGCACCGGATGCCGACGCAAGCCCTACGGGGAAGAGATTCCTCGGAAAGAGTATCGAAAGAAGATATACTCCGGGAATCCTCATGAACACACCAGATATTATATTGTGCATGTAGGAGACACCCGTAAGTCCCACTGAATTGAAGTAACCTGTAAACACATAGTGTACAGCCGCGAAGACAAGTCCGAGTATGTAGCCCGTGATATATTTCGTTCCGTTCTTGATGACTGCAGGGTCATCGGTGAAAAGCGAGACAAGTTCCGATGGGAAAAGCTCGACAAGTGCAGTCACGACTGCGGCGAAAAGGACGGCGACGAGAAGTCCCGAACAGAGATACTGTCTGCATCTCTCCCCCTTGTCCTCTCCGCTTTCGTACATCGAGAGAACCGTCACGGATGAAGCGATTGACGAGAAGAAAAGAAGAATGAAAGAAAGCATCTTCTCCACGATTCCAGCAGCCGCAGCATCGGTGAGACCGCGCCTGTTGATTATTGCGGTGACGAAGAGGAAACTGATCTGGATGAAAAGGTCATGAACGGCAATGGGAACCCCGACTTCGGTAATGGGCCTGACAGATTCCCTGTTGAGCTTTATTCTTCTGAGGCTTACCTGCATTCCCCTCTTCTTCAGGAAGAAATGAAGAGCCGCTACAACCACAACCGAATTGTAAATCTGGCTAAGAAGTGTCGCAAAGGCGGCGCCGTGTGCTCCGAGTCCCAGTTTTCCTATGAATGCAAAATCGAGGATTATGTTGAGGAAACATGCGGAGAGAAGGATGTACATCGGAGTCTTGTGGTGTCCGAGCCCGCGGAACGTACTGTGTGCAAGGTTCGTTATTGCAACAAACGGAAGAGCGAGGAATGCGATGTGAAGATATCTTTTCGTGCTGTCAAGGGCCGCAGAGGGAACATTGAGGGCGGCGGTAAGTGCCGGAACAAGAAGATTGAGGACAACAGCCGTCACAAGAGCGAAGAGGCCGTATGTTGCAATCGTCACCCCGATGGTTCTCTCGACGCTGTCCCTGTCGCCCTTGTCGTATTCCCTTTTGATGGCATCCGCACAGCCCACGGCAAGCGAGACCGCAACCGTTGTGATGAGATGAAGTACCTGTGTTCCTGTTGCAACAGCAGCCGTACTGCTCACAGGATTGTAGATACCGATGACAAAGAGATCCGTGAGGCCGTAGAACGCCTGCATGAAGTATGACGCAAAGAAGGGAAGCGAAAATCTTATGAGCTTCCCGCAGGCACCTGTCTTCTTCAAATCACCCTTCATATCCAATGCTGAACAGAGGGGAAGAGCTTTGAGTCTCCTCACGCATAAAAATGCATACCGACACTCCGGCTCTTCTCGAGTTCGTCTGTCTCCTACTGCTCAAATATAACAAAAACGGTAAGAATAATTCAACAAATATCCGTTATTTTACAATAAAGAAAGAGCTTAATTTCTGCCCGCTGTCAGAGACAATTAACAAGGCAGCAAGAAATTCCGGATACGGAACACCCATGTTTCTGAAATAATCTGAGAACAGCTCCCCCTTTATTCATTTTTATGCACAAAAACTGTATATCTATACATAATTGAAATGCATTTTCTATTCTGTCAGACAACGCTTTCCTTATTTCCGGCAATTCCCCGCTTTCTGTCGGACCTTCAAAAAAATTCCCCACACCGCCACAGAGGAGATGTATAATTAACGCAAAATAACAAAAGGGGAGACAATATGAAGAAAATTGTCCTTATTTCAATGGTTCTTTTCTGCTCTTTCGCCCTCGTTGCAAACGGTGCAAAGGAAGCAGCTCCTGCTCAGGAAGAACTCTCAGCAGTAGAACAGATCATCAAACAGGCTGAATCCATGACTATGGAAGAGCTTGCAAAGAAAGCTATCGAAGAGTCCAACGGCGCTACATTCTACGGTGTCGGCAACTCATCAAGAGGAAAGACTGCCCTTCCTCTCTTCATCGAATACCTGCAGTCTCTAGACTCATCCTACACCCTCAACTTCGAGTGGCAGCAGCCTAAGGAGAACTCGATTTTCGAGATGCTCACATCCGACAGCCAGAAGGAGAAGGGAACATTCGCGATGACTCTCATCCAGGACGGTAACCAGATCGAGAGCAAGATGGTCCAGACAGGCATCCTCGACACGTTCATTCCTCTTGACTGGGCTCAGGCGAACGGAACGACAGCAGACGCAGTCACAGGCTACCTCCCGCTCCAGACTCTCAACAAGATCTTCATGTACAACTGCACAGGAAGTAAGACCTATACGAACTGCTGGGATTTCGTGAAGAGCGGCGAACACGGTCTCTTCATGGATATCGACAGCGAGCCGGTCGGAAGAAACTTCCTCTACACACTCACAGCTGACAGATACGCTTCCGTCATGAAGGATGCTTTCAATGCACTCTCATCCTCTGATCAGGCTTATTTCCAGCCGACCATCAACGAGATGGCATCGAAAGCCGAGGAACTCGGACTCGGAGCAGATGCAAAGTACTCGCTTGCATGGATCAAGCTCTGGATGGAGAGCTACAACAAGCAGACAGACGACGGTCCTATCTGCAACACACTCGTAACGAACAGTGCAACAGACCAGTTCGGTCTCATCGTCTACTCCAAGCTCAGAAGCGTCCAGGAGTCCGATTCAGTCAGCAAGAACAACATCAAGGTTGCTGCTTATGAAGACGGCTACACAGGTATCGGCGGCTACGGCTACTGCCACTACCTCTTCGTCACGGACAACTCTCCGCTTCCGTGGACGGCATGCGCATTCATCGCTTACATGACATGCACACAGAAGGGATTCAGCGCATGGGGAAAGGATATCGGAGGATATTCAAGCAACCCGACAGTCGCAGCAGAGAACGAAGCAGTCTACAACCACTCCACAGGCGGCACGGTTGACGGCGTCGTAGTCTATCCTTCCAACAACGACCGCGGCCTTGACTGGTGGACAAACGACGGACACCTCGTACTCGAGGATCCTGAATACTGCGCTTCAGTCGCATTCTCAGTCGGTTCCTGGATTGACACTCTCAAGAGATACAACAACTAGGATTAATCCCTGACCATAAACCCTGCCCCCGGTTATTCCAGGGGCATGGTATTTGAAATCAACATGCGTACAGATACCAAATACAAAGAAGTATCATCCTTCACGATAAGACGTAACAGACTGGGAACATACCTCTCGAAGCCGGAGAACGTCATTCTCCTTTTGATGGGTGTCGTTCTCACGATCACGACAGTTGCGCCGATCATCGCAATCGTCAAGGATACGATATCAATCCACGTCGGAACAATCGACCAGCACCTCACGGGAAAGGCCTCGGGGTACACCCTCGTCAACTACGTGGACCTCTTCACAAGCAATCTCGCAAAGACGAACCTCTGGAAGCCGCTATTGAATACGCTGCTTCTCTCTCTCGGGTCCTGTCTCTTTGCCATCCTCTACGGAGGAATCTTCGCATTCCTCGTGACGAGGACGAACATGGCATGGAGGAAATACCTCTCGTCCATCTTCATCTTCCCGTACATCATGCCGCAGTGGACTCTCGCCGTAGTATGGCAGAACCTCTTCAACTCCAACGCTGTCACGGGAACGAGCAACGGCCTTCTGGCCACCCTCGGATTAACAATGCCCAAATGGTGGTGCATCGGGCTCTTCCCGAGTATCGTGGTACTCGGAATGCACTATGCGCCTTTTGCATATATCCTCATCGGAGGAATCTTCAAGAACATGGATTCCAACCTCGAGGAAGCCGCAACCATCCTCGACACGCCGAAGTGGAAGACAATGTTCCGCATCACGCTGCCGATGGTGAAGCCGGCAATCCTCTCCACCGTTCTCCTCGTATTCGGAGGCGCGATGGGAAGCTACCCCGTTCCGCACTATCTCAAGCTTGCGACACTATCCACGCGCTACATAACGCTCAGGGCAAGATACAAGGGAGAGAGCAGCATCCTCGCCGTCATCATGATGATACTCGGCGGTGCCATCATGGTCGTCAACCAGGCTTCCCTCAAGAGCCGTAAGAACTACACGACGGTCACGGGAAAGTCGGGTCAGATATCGAAGATCAATCTCGGCAAGGTCGGAAAGTACGTAATTGCGATCATTCTCATCTTCACGACGTTCTTCACGAGCATCTTCCCCATCATCTCGTTCGCATTCGAGACGTTCCTCCCCAACCCCGGTGACTACTCGTTCCTCTACACGGGAGATACGAAGAACCTCACGACCAAGTGGTGGATAACAAGCGAGAACATCACGGAGAACGGCATGTACGGTCAGAAGGGTATCCTCTACAACTCCACCATATGGAATGCCTACAAAGGGACCCTCCTTGTGTCACTCTCCTGCTGTCTCTTCGCGGGAACGATCGGCACGATGCTGGGCTATGCCATATCGAAGAAGAGAAGAAGCAAGTGGGCGAACTACGTCAACAACATGGCGTTCCTGCCCTACCTCATGCCCTCAATTGCAGTCGGAGCGGCCTTCTTCGTCCTCTTCTCGAACGAGAAGATAAACCTCTTCAACACATATACGGGCCTCATAATCGTGGGTACGATAAAGTACATCCCGTTTGCATCGAGAAGCGCACTCAACTCGATGCTGCAGCTCTCGGGTGAAATCGAGGAGTCCGCAATCATCCAGGACATTCCATGGATAAAGCGCATGACGAGGATCATCATCCCGATCCAGAAGACATCAATCATCAGCGGCTTCCTGCTGCCGTTCATGACATGTCTCAGGGAGCTCAGCCTCTTCATGCTTCTCTGCACACAGGGCTTCCTCCTCTCTACAACACTCGACTACTTCGACGAGATGGGTCTCTATGCATTCTCGAGCGGTATAAACCTGCTCCTGATTGTCACCCTTCTCGTATTCAACGCACTCGTCAACAAACTCACAGGTGCAAGCCTGGACAGCGGCATAGGAGGTTAAGATGCCGGAAATCAAACTTGAACATGTAACCAAGAGATGGGGTAAGTTCTACGCAGTGGACGACCTCAACCTGACTATTGAAGACAACGACTTCGTCACCCTTCTCGGACCTTCCGGATGCGGTAAGACGACAACACTGAGAATGATTGCCGGACTTGAAACTCCGACAAGCGGAAGAATATCAATCGGAGACAGGGTCGTCTTCGATTCGGACAGGGGAATCAACATACCGGCCCAGAAGAGAAAGGTGGGCTTTCTCTTCCAGAACTATGCTCTCTGGCCGAACATGACTGTATACCAGAACATCTCCTTCGGCCTGCACAACATCAGGGAGGAGATGAGCGTAAAGGACGAGGAAGCACAGATTGCATCCTCCCTCATCCGCATCCTTTCAGATATCCCCACACTCAGGGCGAACATCGAGGAGAGCCGCGACAAGAGCGGAAAGCTCGACCAGAAGAAAGCCGAGCTGAGGCTCATCGACACCTACACTATCTCCCAGATGACGGCGAAGAAGCTTCTCTCAAGAAAGAGCGACGAGGACTTCGTCGCACTCTTCGATTCAGCAAAGAAGAAGCTCGAGGAGAGGCAGTCAGCTCTCGAGAAGGAAGGAAAGAGCCTCAACGAGAACTTCGAAATCATGAAGGACGGCAGGGTCGAGAAAGCCGTGAGAAAGCTCACTGAAGAGGAGATAGACCTCGCAGTCAGACGGGTCTCGAGACTTGTGAAGATCGGTATGTTCATGGACCGCTATCCCGCAGAGCTCTCGGGCGGCCAGCAGCAGAGAGTCGCCATCGCACGTACCCTCGCCCCGGAGCCGAGCGTCCTCTTCATGGACGAGCCGCTCTCGAACCTCGACGCCAAGCTCAGGCTCGAGATGAGATACGAGCTGCAGCGTCTCCACGTCAATACCGGAAGCACATTCGTCTACGTCACACATGACCAGATGGAGGCCATGACTCTTGCAACGAGAATCTGTCTCATGAACAACGGTGTCCTGCAGCAGTACGACCCGCCGCTTGATGTCTACAACAGACCGAACAACCTCTTCGCCGCAGACTTCGTCGGCAACCCTTCCGTCAACTTCATCGATGCCGACGGAAAGATAAACGATGACGGCACTGTTACACTTACGATGCTGAACGGAAAGGTCTTCACATTCAGAAGCGCAGAGCCCTGCGACTATGAGGGCTGGTACATCAGACGCGACGAGGAGAAGAAGGACAGAGAGGAAGAGGAGAAGGAAAAGGCGGCTCACGGCTGGGTCGAGAAGTCAAACAGGGACGAATACTTCAACTATCATATCGCAAAGGTCGACGAGACCGAGATCGAAGAGGACAGAAAGCGCGTTGACGGCGAAAGCTTCGTCATCGGTGTAAGACCGGAGTGCATCGGAATCGACGAGAACGGTACGATAGAGGGAGAAATCTTCGGAGCCATGCCGACAGGTATGGAGTCGACGATAAAGGTCAATGTCGACGATTTCCTCCTCACCGGCGTCATCTTCGGCAACTCCCGCTTCAGTATCGGGACAAAGGTCAACGTATCCATCAATACGGACCGTATCATGCTCTTCGACGCAGTGAGCGGAAAGCTGATTACCCTCGGCTCCCTCACCGCTCTGAAGAAAGAAGAAAACGATAACAGACAGTTCTGAGAAGACCAGGGACACAATTCAAAGACCGCAGTTCACGCTGCGGCCTTTTTTCCCAGAAGGACCTGCGCCTTACAATGCCGGAACTGTCAAGTAGTTACCTGTTCTGAAATATACTATAATACGCACAACACTTGAAAGGCGGAGGTTATCGTGAGCAAATATCTTTTGATGCATAAAGATGTCGAAGTGGCTGTGCTCCTGTTCACCGAAGACGGGCATCTTTCAGATGTATGTGATGTTCTTTACCCTTCTCACCTGCCGCCATCTGCAGAAAAGGAAAAAGATTCTCTCGGCATATGGTGGGAGAACCGTGCTGTCCCCAAAAGCAGAAAAGATATCAGAAAGCTGCTCAGAGAACAGCAAATCAGAACAACAGGAAGCTGGCTTCTCGACAACCTTGCACTCAGCCTTTACGACTGCTATTGGGTGAAACCTGAAAAGGCATCCCTGTCCTGGAAAGATGTCAACCTCTATGACAATACTTTCCCGCCGCTTAAAGCTGGAGGCTTCCTTGCAGACTATGAGGAAAACACAGAAAAACACCTTGATTTCACGCCGGATGCATCAACAGGAGGAGAACTTCCGAAGTGGTGGATTATCGAAAACGGAAAACGTTACCTCATAAAGGGAAACAGGGACGGGAATTCAATACAGAGCAGAAACGAAATTCTGGCTTCTTCAATACACTTTCTGCAGGGCTTTCCTCATGTCAGATATGAACTGATTCCTTATGTCTATGAAGGTCTGAGGTACACAGGCTGCAGATGCGAGACGTTCTCTTCTTCATCGCTGGAGTTCATTCCGGCATGGAATCTCATAACACGTCAGAAAGCGGCAGAAAATGAGCCATACAGGCAGATCTTCATAAGGAGATGCAGAGATAACGGCTTCAGTGAGGACAGCATCATGCACTTCCTCGATTACATGGCCATCACAGATTTTCTGATATCCAACCGTGACCGGCATTTCAACAACTTCGGCCTGATGAGGAATCCCGATACTCTCGAATACGTCTCCTTTGCACCGCTTTTCGACTCCGGTAACAGCATGATGTATTACTACCTCAGACAGTGTTCGATGGTTAACAGCCTCCGTGAAAAGACGACCGGCTTCTACACAAGCTGGAAGACAACCATGGAGCACGTCACAGACTTCAACGCTGTCGATATCTCCCGGCTTCCCGATGAAAAAACAATAGAAGAAATATATCCTGAAAAAGAACTCGGCAATGCATTCAGCACATCACTGAGGAATCTGTTTCTGGACCATGTCGGATTCCTGGACGGGCTCAGAAGCGGCAAGTCATTCTACAGTCTGCAGAAAATGTACATAGAACAGTAGAACGTCACCTTTCACTCTGCATCTTCTGGAGGATAGTACTTCTTCTCCACGCTTAATGATGTCTCATTCTTGCCGAATGAGTGAACACATCTCTTCACGGAGAACGGAGGAACGGAGAGAAAGCCGTCCCAGAGTTCGTCAAAATGCCATAGTTCGCCCAGCGTCGCATTCTTTCCGTCATACCCGAGCAGAAAGACATCCATGCTGTCACGCCAGACGGCAGCTGTACCTCTGTCAGTATGGAAGAACACGGCAACGGGATAGCGCAGCGTCTTGTCATTTGCTTTTCTGTCCAGAGCCGTCACCTCATCATAAACAAGAGATATGTCGAGGATGGTTTCGTCCCTCTTCTCCGTCTCGAGCGGAATACCGTCAAGGGATGTGTACTCTATGTCGCTCTCCCCTTCCTTCACTGAAAAGAGGACATCCTCGTTCTCATCGTAGAAGAGATCCGCCTGATAGTACGCACAGGCAAAGGAGAGAGGCCCCGCCGTCGTCGACACTATGACGGTATTGCTGCTTGTGAGATGCTTCTTCTCCATCCAGTAGGGAGTGCTGCCGATGGCGGTCAGCGTCGCACCGATATATTTTCTGAGAAAACTGAATTCACCTGTATCCTTCACTGCCCGCTCCTCCTTCTATGAGCTGACATACATTCTCCCTGATACGACATGAACTGTCAAACGGATGATGTGAAGCAGAGAGAAAAGCCCGGGATTATCCGGGCTCTTCAGGGTTATGTTCCGGGTTATACACCCATATATTCGTCATATGCTTCCTGCATGATTTCAATCGCTCTCCCGATGCCGAAGTCCTTCAGCTGACTGACGTAGCGTGCCCAGGAGGACGGGGTAAGTGAGAACTCTCCTGAAATATATCCGGCTTCCATTTCCCTGACGTATGTCCTGACGTCAGTCATGATGGTGGCGAATTCCTTCGAATTCTCCTCGCTGACAGTCGCTGCCGACGGGAAGAAATGCTCGGCCATATCTGTATGGAGCGAAAGTTCGAGGGCTTCCTTCTGATTCGAAAGCACATAGTACTGTCTGATGTACTCTTCGTCCTGCACGCATACCCCGCTTGTCGAAGCACGTGTATAGATGGCAAGCGCGGTTGCAGTCGTATATTCCTTGTTGTCGAGTATGACGGCAGTGTATGTGGGAACACCATCGTCAATTACATACGTTACTCCCTCTATACCGAAGTTGCAGCAGAGATTTCCTTCTTCGCTGTACATCCAGTCAAGAAGCCACATCGCCGCTTCCGTGTTCCTGCACTTCGTTGAAATGGCAGCGGAACGTCCGGAGGTATCATAAATCTGGCTCATCTTGGAGAACTTCGCGTTCTGTCCCTTTTTCGATGTTACCGGAACTGTTCCCCTGATGTCATCTTCCGTAATGCTGCTGTCGGCAGCATGCATCAACGCCGTGTAATTTCCCATTCCCTGACCGAAAGGAGCATAGCATGCTCCGGCCCTGCCGGATGTGAAATCCTCCTCGTTCGACTTCTTCTGTGCACTGAGGTAATCGTTGTCGATAAGTCCCTCGCTATACCATGAACGGAGACGCGAGAGCACATCGTAGCGGCTCTGTTCGACTAGGCCGTTCTTCACGACTCCGTCTTCGACGTAGAAGTCACCCCAGTTGTCGAATCCGGGAGACCAGACGTCAATCATCCACTCGTTACGTGTGATGAACGGTTTCTCGAATCCGTATTCCTTGAATGCCCTCAGGACAGTCTCCCATTCGTCGATTGTCTCGGGTCTTTCGAGTCCGAGTTCATCCAGCACATCCTGCCGTACGATGAATGAGCTCGAGAACTGTGTGATATTCGGCTGTTCCAGGCCCCTGAGGAACGGGAAGCAGTAGTACTGGCCGCTGCTGGAAGTTACCATGTTTGCTATATCGGGATTGGAAGCGAGGAGGGATGAGAGATTCGGGGCATACTCCTCCATCTTGTCCGTCAGGTCGATTATTACCTTATCGTTGATTGCGGCAACGGCACCGCCTGGGTACTTCGTCCATTCATACTCGATGATGTCCGGATAGTTCTTCAGCTTGACCATCCTTCCGAATTCATCTTCATAGCTGTCTATATCGACATATATGAATTCGATTTCGATTCCGGTCTTTTCCATCACGTACTGTGCCCAGGGTGTTTTACCCAGGTTATCATAGGCGACAAGTACATTGGCATTGCTCTTCAGCCACCACGTAAGCTTCGTTCCGGCATAGGGCTTATCGGGATCGACGGTCCCGGAAGAAGATGCTTCCTTCGTCCCGGATGCAGACAGCACAGCTCCGAACAGAACTGCGGTCAGCAGAATCAGTATTACTCTCTTCATTTTTCCTAACTCTTCCCTATAGCGGATCTTCCCCTTCCACTACTTTTAGATTTCAGTTTATAGCCCAATGGAGCAGAACAAAATGCAGAAAATGTAAAATATTGTAAAATGAATGTAAACTCAGAGACACCGAGCCGCAGATTCCGGAGAGCTTTATATAAGAGCCTCCGCTATGGGAGGCTCTCATCTGACTATCTTACGCTGTATGCCCTGTACTTCGTGACGCCGAGGATTGTCTCACCGTCTATCTGAAGTGATGTGGGGGAATCGAACTCGACAGTGATGTCCTTACCGGTGTGGATGGCAACCATATCGTGATGGTTGACATGTTCACCCTTGAAGATTGACGGGAATGCCATGAGGGTGCTCAGCCTGCCCTTTCCGTAGAATAGCATTGCGGAGAGTGTACCGTCCTTATTGAGCCTGTCCTGGCCTGGAGCCGCCATCATGCCGCCGCCGTAATAGCGTCCGTTCATCGTCGGGCAGAGCCAGACCTTCTTGTACTCATACTTCTTTCCGTCGACCGTGATCGTGCAGGATGTCGGATGATAGTGGAACAGCAGTCCCTTGATTGCGATGGATGTGTAGTTGATGTTCTCCCTGTTCTCGGCCTTCATCCTGTCTCCGACTTCGCAGCAGTACCCGTCGATACCGTACCCGATACCGTTGAGGAAGCGGTATTTCTTTCCGTTGACTTCGACGACAGGAAGGTTCTCGAGGTACTGGTTGATTCTGATCGGACAGTCATCTGCAGTCTTTCCAAGGTCCTTCAGAAAGTCGTTTCCGGTTCCCGCCGGATAGTAATAGATATCGTTCGTGAGGTTCATTCCGTCAGTCTCGTTGGCAAAGCGGTTGAGAGTTCCGTCTCCTCCGATGAGGTAGATTCTGTCATCGCTCTGAATACCCGAGAGGTATTCCCTGTAGCCTGCAAAGCCGATGACATCGACAGCGTCAAGCTCGTCGTCATTGAGTTTTGCCTTGAGTGCCTCAAGACCGTCCCTGCTTCTCTTTCCCGACCGGGAATTCCAGAATAGATAACTTCTGCTCATTTCTATTTTCCTTCCTTGCTTAAGTTCTCTTCCATCAGTGTCCTGACTTCACTGCTTATCTCACAGGATCTCATCTCCTTCACTTTTTCGGGAGGTATTACATCGAGGACAGTGAGATTAACATCCGACCGTCTGAGGGCCCTGATGTTCCTGAATATCTTCTCCGTACCGCTGACCGTAAGCACGACTATGGGAGCGGAGCCGAAGTCGGCAATTCTGAACATGCAGTCGTGGAACGGGAGGAGTACGCACTTCTTGCTCCTCGTTCCCTCCGGATATACTCCGATTGATACTTCTCCCTTTTCAAGAAGCTCCCCCGCCTTCCTTATCGTCGGTACTGCGTTCTTTATGTTCTTGCGGTCTATCGCCATGAAGCAGCATTTTCTGATGAAGCGTCCGAATACGGGGATGGAGAAGTTCTCCTTCTTCGAGATGTATGCAAGCTTCCAGCTCCTGAACACATACCATGTGATTATGGGGTCATAGTTGGATCTGTGGTTCGATACGAAGAGACACTTCCTGTCTTGGGGTACCTTTTCCATTCCATCAACGTGAACATGTATTCTCAGAAGATGCAGGATATTCCTTGTCGAGTTGTTGAGAAGCGCCCTGTAGAAGGGACTGTCCTTATCGAATTCCTTCTTCGGAACAAGGAGGGCGCAGACGGAGAGAAAGAGCACATAGAGAAGATAGAGGCCGATGAGAGAGAGGAACACATAGAGTACATAAATCATATCATTACCTCCACTCTTTCCTTCTTCACGTCATCGTCATCGGTCAGGACAGCATAGAGATACTCCATCGTCCGCATATATCCAGAGCAGACGGCCGTGACGGCAAATGCAGATTCCTTCCACCTCGTTTCCATAACAAGATTATAGGGCTCCCGGAAAAATAATATCAAGGAAGGAATCCATCTTAAATGTAAAATATATGATAATTATATCGGTTCAGTCGAAAGTAAGACTTTCCCGTGCTGCTCTCATCCTATTGGATTCCGTCTTTCCGGATGATTGCCTATACCATAAAAAGAGGAGGTCGCCCTCCTCTTCTCATATCATGATATGCATCTTTTCCATTATGGCATCGAGATTGCGGTTCCCGATT
>CAZGNN010000007.1:0-19561 GCA_964527335.1 uncultured Spirochaetaceae bacterium
TCTTTGCTCTCACTGGCTTTCCCGACGAGAGCAGCAACTCCTCGATTCTCATATGTTTCTCACTCTTTGTCTCACTTTTCATCATTGCCGCACTTCTCCAGACGGATGACAGAAGGGAGAGGGGAAAAGGCAGGGGGAAGTTCTTCTCCTTCTCATGGTTCAGCCCCTCCTTCTATATATTCATGATGATAGTTGCCTTCACACGGGTGGGACAGTCGGTTGTCGAGAAGCTTCTTGCCTCCTACATGACGGAGCACCTTGGTCTCGGAAGCTATTTCTCCCTATTCATTGCAATCGGGGCACTGTGTGAATTCCTCTGTATGCTCCTGTTCGGCCGTCTTCTCAGAAAGAACAGAGTGACACCGGCATTTCTTCTCTTTATCTCGGCTGTAGGTTTAACGGTGAGACTCCTTTTGTACCTCATTCCGTCAATCTGGGTATTCGCACTTGCGCAGACACTTCACGGCCTTACGTTCGGGGCTTTACATGTCGCCGCGACGACATATACTGCCCGCACGGTGTCGAGCGAGCACTATGAGATGGGTATGTCCATATACTGGGCGGTTGCAACGAACCTCCCCGAGATGCTGGGATCCCTCTTCGGCGGCTTTGTCATTGACAGCTGGGGCTACCCGACACTCTTTGTCTCGTATGCGGTCTTCCCGTTCATTGCCGCGCTTCTCTGCATTCTTCTCAGGAAGCAGATATCCCGGACATCTTCCGTTTGAGCTTCCTGAAGTAGACGAGGTAGCTTATCGTGATGAGGATACTGCACAGCATCCATCCGAAGGGATAGCCCATCGCGATGGGGAGTATTGTGTTCGAGATGTAGTTCTTCATCACATAGAGATAGGCCTGACGCGCAAAGACGAAGGAGAAGAGCATGATCACCATCGGCACCTGGCTCTTTCCCGCACCCCTCAAGGACGATCCGTAAACCTGGTTGAATGTACAGAGGAGATAGAACGGTGACAGAGTCTGCAGAAACAGAGTTCCGTACTTCACGACTTCGCCTTCCTCTGCTGATATGAAGAATTCCACGACACGGGGTGCGAATGTGATTACTGGGCCGATGAGGATTGCCGTCGATATGAGACCCAGGAGAAGGGCCCTGTTCGCACCCTTCTGTGCGCGTGTTATGTCCTTTGCTCCGATGTTCTGTCCCACGAACGTCATTGCCGCAAGCCCCAGCGTCTGCATGGGGAGGAAGAGAAGCTGGTCGACCTTGGAGTATGCTGTCCAGCCTCCCATGACGTCTGTTCCGAAGTAGTTGATGTATGACTGGACGAATACGTTCGAGAACGATGTCACGGCCATCTGTATGGCTGACGGAAGGCCGATGAGCACTATCGAATTCAGAATCTTCACGTCGAAGCACATCTTCTTCATCGAGAGTCTCACCGGAGACTTCGTCCTGAAGAGGGCGATGACCACGAGTAGTGCCGAGACTCCCTGTGATATTATCGTGGCCCATGCGACTCCCGCAGTACCCCAGCCGAAGCATATGACGAATACAAGGTCCAGCACTATGTTCATCAGTGCAGATACAACAAGGAATATGAACGGAAGGCGAGAGTTACCGACGGCACGGAATATCGAGGAGCCCATGTTGTAGATCATGAGGCCCATGATGCCGCCGAAGTAGATGTTGAGGTATATCGCCTGCTCGACGGCAACTTCCTCAGGAGAACCCACCATCCTTATGAATACCGGAACCATGCATACCCCGATTACAGTCATCAGAAGCCCCAGGATAAGCATGAAGACGACGAATGTGTGGGTGGCACGCGAGACGTTATTCTCGTCCCCTGCTCCGAAGTACTGTGATATTACGACACTGGCACCCGTGGAGAATCCTCCTGCGAATCCTATGAGCATGTTTATTATGGAACTGACGGTACCGACAGCCGAGAAGCTGTTCTTTCCGACGAAGTTACCGACACACCAGGTGTCGAATGTGTTGTAGAGCTGCTGGAAGAGCTGCCCGAGAAGGATAGGGAATGCGAATGTTATGAGAAGGGGGATTATACTGCCCTTCGTCATGTCGATTGTGGATTTAGAGGTGGATGCCATATGATTAAACATAACCCTTTGCCCTTTTTTTGTTAACCCCGTGATGGAAATCACAGCCGATAATGAATGCAAAGATGTTACAAAGTCCAATTGAAGAAGCATCCGATTGGGCTTATAATTTAAGTTATGGCATATAAAGAAGATAGTTTGGATAAGGTTATAGGTTCCCTCGGTTTCTCGTTCTCGTCGCTCCCGTTCCGCGCCGGAGATGTCGACATAAGGCAGGTTACGGCACTTGCCGACCTCTTCCTGGAGGCGAGATTCAATTATTTCGACATATCGAGCGAATACAGAAGGGCTGCGACTGCGACAATCGACGCACTCTCCACACGCTACTCGCGTTACTCCTACTGTCTTTCGACAACGGAGTCATCGCTTGACAACTATCTTCCCCGCTTCGAGAGACTCGGAATCGGGTACTACGACTTCTTTGCCCTCGAGAACAGTGCGGTGTCAGAGGAGAGTGTCTCCTTCCTTCGTAAGGAGAAGGATGAAGGGCGGATCAAGCACCTCGGGGTGCGCTGGTCAGGAGATGCGGAAACTCTCAGAAAGAAACTCGACGATCACGAAGGTATCGAATACGTAATTCTTCCTCTCACTTTCAGTGACTTCCTTCTTTCAAGCGGAAGAAAGAAGTGCTATGACGTTGCCGTTGAGGAACATGTTCCGGTCATAATCGAAACGGAGGGCAGGGAAAGGACGGAGGGAAGTTTCCCTGAAGAGAAGAGGGCGGAGCTTGAGAAAGCGCATCCGCAGTGGCCCCTCTTCCAGTGGAACCTGAGGTTCCTCTATTCCCTTGACGGCGTCGTGACCGTGTCCATGCCGCTCGACAGCCTCGATACTGCACAGTCCGCTATAAAGGCGCTCAGGGGATTCTCGGCCCTCAGAAGTGAAGATGTTGAACTCCTCCTCAAATAAAAAACCGCCTAACATGGAAAAGGCGGTAAAAAAGGAGGATTTATGAAAAAAATTTATTCAAACCCTTTACAGGGGAGAATTACTTGTTAACCGGTTTTGATATCATCTCAACCACGAGGGAAGATATCACTTCCAAATAATTGTGTAAATACATTGGACACATAATTTTTCAGATTTTTCGAAAAACTTCTGCCTTCCGAGTTGGGAACATTACGGTTCTCCGTCTTTCCGGCCTGAAAAAGGCAAAAAAATAAGACACAGTCACCTGTGTCTCATCTTTGCTCCCCGGGAGGGATTTGAACCCCCGACAGGGTGGTTAACAGCCACCTGCTCTACCGACTGAGCTACCGGAGAATGTCCTGACGAACATACGCACTTTAGAGCAAACGGCGAGCATTGTCAATAGAGTACGGAAAAATAAATTCGGGAGCAAAAAAGCCACCCCTTTCCGGGATGGCCTCTGTGTTATCTTCTTGTCTTGAATTCCTTCGGAACCGGGTTTCTTCCGTCCCAGATGATCTGCCTGAAGTGCATCGGGTCGGTGTTGCCTTCCGTGTTGATCATGAAGATGAGGGAGTCTTCGTTGATGTGAAGCGCATCCTTCAGCTTCTCGTCCTCGTTCTCGGTAAGGAGAGAGTAGAGTGCTCCGAGAGGAACAGCTCCGCTTTCGCCGCTGATTACGAAGGGGTCACCCTTTAAGGGGCAGGAGAGGATTCTCATGCCGCGGGCTGCGATGTAATCGGGAACCTTGATGAAGATATCGGCATTGTTATTGAGAACATCGAATGCAATCGGTGACGGGTCACCGCATGCAAGTCCTGCCATGATTGTGTCGAGGTCGCCCTTGACCGAGTGACAAGCGCCGTCTCCGGCCTTGATTGACTCGTAGACACATGCTGCCTTCTCCGGTTCGACGACGATGAAGAGAGGAGGATCTTCCGGAAATAGTGCCGTGTAGAAGCCTACAACCGATGCCGCGAGTGCACCCACTCCTGCCTGGACGATTACGTGCGTCGGCTTCTGGATGCCCATACCTGCAAACTGCTCCTGTGCTTCGAGAAGCATTGATGTGTAGCCCTGCATGATCCATGTCGGGATTTCCGTGTATCCCGGCCAGGATGTGTCGGAAATGACGTACCAGCCGTTCTTCTTCGCGTCCTCTGCAGCCTGTCTTACTGCATCGTCATAGTTGCCGCTGACGACTGTGACTTCTGCGCCGTACTTCTTGATTGCGTCGATTCTTGCCTGTGTCGTTTCGCTGTGAACGTAGATCTTGCACTTGTGGCCGAGCATCTTGCTTGCCCACGCGAGTCCTCTGCCGTGGTTGCCGTCGGTTGCCGAGCAGAATACGATGTCACCGACCTTGTCGTGACACTCCTTGCTTACGAGGTACTCGAACGTGAGTTCCTTGTCCTCCATTCCGAGGAGCTTCTTCATGAAGCGGTAGATGGCGAAGGAGCCGCCCATTACCTTGAATGAATTGAGTTCGAGACGTTCAGCCTCGTTCTTGATGTAGATGCCTCCGACACCGAGCATGTGGCTGAGGTTCGGCATAGCCAGGAGCGGTGTCATCTTGTAGCCGGGAATCTGGCGGTGGAACTTTCTTGCTTCCCTTGCGATTGACACAGGGAACATTTCCTTTGCCTTTGTCTGGTCTTTCTTCGTCAGATCTCCGTTGTTGTGGATGATGTATTCATAGTCATTAATCATAGTTAGACCTCTTATCGCCATACATGATAAATATTTTGGATAAAATTGCAATATTCCGAAAGATATTTTCAAAAGTTGTGGAATAACTCAAATTCTTAAAAGAAAATTGACAGATTTATCCTAAAACTGTCGTCAAGCATTGCTCTCAGCTTCTTTGTTTTCACGAAGAAGAGGTATAATGGCGGTAAAGGAACGGAAAAGAAGGGGAGAATATGTGACTGAGAATATGCCCATAACTTTGGGAATACTTCCCTGCCGAAATGGAAAAGTACGGATTTTTTTGCTTGCAATCAGAATAGAAATCTATAGACAGAAAGTGCAAAATAGAACAAATGTCAGATTTTCCACTCATGAGTGGAAAATCTTCATTTGTAATAAAAAGTATTCAAAAATGAACAATAAACTTCATATTTGAAGGTGTTCATTCAGATTACAGGTTCTGTAGAACGGATACAGAAGCAAAGCAGAAGAAAATGAGTCTATTCAATGTTAAATCCTCCTCAGCGGAATCCCCTGGGCTTGCCCAGTGGGAGGAGCTGAGTAAAAGTAAAGCTGCCGGAATGCTGGACCGGCTCCAGTTTTCTGTATGACATCCCGGCGGAGACTTTCGTCCCGTCAGGTTTTCTGATATCGAAATAGCCGCTTGAACGTCTGCCGAAAATACGGCACAGCATGCCGTTATATCTGACTGTATCAAACATACGATAGCCTTCTATTTTGTGTGAAGTCCAGGTACGTCTGCGGACAGTAGAATGTTTCCTCGGCATAGCTTCGTGTGTCTGCCTGTCATGACAGCGGCATTTCGTCATCTGGTACACCTTACCGTTCGGTTTTGCTTTCGGATTGCCCGAGATACACCGTGCGTCGATATAATGTGTCTTCTCGAGCCCTGCGTTCTCACGGTCACACTTTGTAATATATCCGTAGGTCACGCTGACCTTGTCTTCTCCGTATTCGGCTTTAAGTCTGTTCACCAATGTCCAGCGGGAACTTGTCATGAACGCAGTACCTTTGAAACCTGACCTCGGCTTAACGTTCGTCAGCTTGATCCTGCCAGCATGATATCTGGCATGACAAGTTGCACAGAGCGTTATGAGGTTGTCAGGATTGTCTGAACCGCCGTCTGCACGATGGATGAGATGATGCACTTCAAGGCGCTTGTCTTTCGATTTGCCGTGGCAATACTGACAGGTACAGTTGTCACGTTCTCTGACGTACGCCTTTGTGTTCTCAAAGCCTTTCTGTCTGCCGTTCTGGTAGCCTTTGCCTGCAATGTCGGGATTGAGGATTTGCTGCATATCGAACGCGGCCGTTTCCACAACGAAATCTGTAACAGGAAGCAGTTTGCATACCATTCTGATTGCGCTTTCATGAGTACGAACACGCTGCTCGACAGAAGGTGGAAGCCAGTCTTCAGAACGTTTGCGGTTATTGAAACGTGGTGCACGATAACGTGTTTTGCGGTTACGCCTGCTTCTGCGGAGGCTGCGTCTGCTTTCAACGTGTTTCCTGACATTCAGTTTGTTCTCAAGTTCAGCCTCGAACAGCACTTTTGTCTCGGTTGTAGCAGATAATCCTATGGTTTCGTAGCCTGCGTCTACACCGAGTGTTACAGGCTCTGTTATATCGTCGACGACGAACCTGAGGCGAATCGTGAATGGTGTACGGTTCACGATAACGGCTCTGTGCTCTTTAAGTAGATGTCTGGCTTTCGCCTCACAGCATGGCATGAGCGGTAAGCCGTTTATATCCTGTACATATACCATGAGTAGGCGCTCCCTGAAGGGCGTTGACGCCATGCGTCAACCCTCCAATCGGGATTACGGCTGGCGGTATTCCGGTGAGAGTGCCGTAAACTCTCATGGAAATGGAGACAGATACCTTTAAGGTCCGCGTCTCCTGCGGTAATTGCAGGCGTCACCTGCAACGCCCTTTGCCGATGTTGCCGGGAGTTTTATATGTTCACGTCACTACCTCTTACCCATGAAGCTGTTTAAACGTGAACCGCAGAGCGGAGGACTAGGGCAACATCCTCCGGTGCCTGTATATTTCCCGGTAACGTAGTGCTCGAAGCACTTGGGCTAATCAACGAGTATGAAGTCGCTGTTAAGCATTCTCATACCCCGGGGCTTGCCCCGTGGGTTGTTGATTCTTGTTATCATTCTGCTGGAGGTAGAATCTCATTTTCTGTATCTCTATTTCTGCTTTCAGTTCCTCCTCTGTAGGCAGATAAAGCTTGTATTTTGTCGCAAAAAGCTGTTCGCTGCCATGCATTATGGAGTAATGGGCAATATCATCATCAGTGTCGGAACACAGGAGAATACCTATGGTAGGATTGTCACCTTCCCTGCGCTTCAGCTCATCGAACATTCTTATATACATATCCATCTGTCCGATGTCCTGATGATTGACCTTTTCCGTTTTCAAATCTATCAGAACGAAACATTTCAGAATGAAGTTATAGAAGACAAGGTCAACATAGTAGTCATTCTTTTCAGTCTGTATGTGGTACTGCCTGCCTACAAAGGCATATCCCTTTCCAAGTTCGATCAGGAATCTCTGAAGATTGTTGAGAATACTGTTTTCAAGGTCACTTTCCGTGTAGTCGGTGTCAGGACTCAGGTTCAGGAACTCCGCTATGACCGGATTCTTTATGAATTCGAGTTTGTTTTCCTGATATGATGATGTAAGCTCCTGCATTTCGGATTTGACAAGATCTTTTTTCTGTGTCTTGAGAAGTCTATAGTAGTACTGGGAGGAAATGTTCCGCTGAAGGGTTCTTACGTCCCAGGTCTGAGTTCGTGCTTCGTTCTCGTACCAGTCCCGTGCAGTTTTGTCTGTGACCTGAAGCAGTATTCGGTAATGTGTCCATGTCAGGCCGATTCCGCTTCCTTTTTCATAAAGTGCAGATATGTCCGGAAAACATTTGTAGAATTGATAGAAACTGTAAAGGTTCGTTTTCGTGAAGCCTTTGCCGTACTTTTCCGTGAGTTTCTTCGAAAGACTGCAGATGATTTTTGCCCCATATGTTGATTCGGATCCTGTTTTGCGTTCTTCTTCAGCAATTCTGTAACCTATCAGCCAGTTTCTCTGGACAAGAGCAGCATTTATTGCCTTGTAGGCGGCATTCTGTGATGATTCAATGATTGTACATGCATCACTCATCACATCGTCAGTTTCACTGAATGCGAGAATAAGGGAATTTGCTTTTTCATCAGACATTGTGCTCCGTACCTCTCTTTGTGTTCTTTGTCGCAGAATCAGATTTTTGATGTAAATCATCTGACCATAATCATATTAGCATGAAAAAAGTAAAAGAATATAGAAATTGGATTGTTTTTGCTTGCAATCAGAATAGAAATCTATAGACAGAAAGTGCAAAATAGAACAAATGTTAGACTTTCCACTCATTGAGTGGAAAATCTTGAAAATCGCAGATTTTTATAACATTAAATACATGTGATTAAACAAATAAATTCAGAAGTATCTTTTGAATTTGGTTTGTTTATACGAGTTTCTCAGAAAAAAGACATATAATCAAAATAAGACAGTTGTAGTTTTGGGTGGATTTTCCGAAGAAAAATCCCCACAGCCGGGCTGTGAGGATTGATATGCTTTTCAATTTCCTGTCAGTTGAAGGAGTGGATGATTGCGCTGATCTCGTCCATCTTCGCCTTGAGCATCTCTTCTGTCTTTGCTTCGCAGACGATGCGGAGGAAAGGTTCCGTGTTGGACTTTCTGACGCTGAACCACCAGTCAGAGTATTCGATTCTGTAGCCGTCGAAATCCATGACCTTCTCAGCCTTCGGGGCATACTTCTCGTAGAGTGCCTTTATTGCACCGTCCTTGTTCTCGAGGCGGAAGTTTGTCTCGTGGGAGTTTGCATAGACGATGACGTCCTTGAGGAATGAGGAGAGAGTCTTTCCCTCAGCCTTGAGTTCCTTGACGACGTTGAGTACGAGGAGGGATGCGAGTACTCCGCTGTCGCAGTTGCCGAACTCCCTGAAGTAGTAGTGGCCTGCGAGCTCGCCGCCGAATACGCCGTTGATTTCCCTGATCTTGAGCTTTGCGAATGCGTGGCCGACCTTCCAGATTGTGTTCTTCCAGCCTTCCTTCTCGAGATAGTCTGTCGTGCTCTTGCTTGTTCTGACATCACAGAGGGAAGCACCGAGCATGCCCTTCTTCTTGTAGTAGTAGCCGAGAACGGCTGTGATGTAGTCTGGCTGGATCCATTCGCCTCTGTCGTCGATGAAGATTACCCTGTCTGCGTCGCCGTCGTAGATGACACCGCAGTCCGAGCCGTTCTTCTTCACTTCCTTCTCGATGTCCTTGCAGTTGTTCTCGTCGAGCGGGTTCGGTTCGTGGTTCGGGAAGGAACCGTCGAGTGTGTCATAGATGTAGTGGATGTTCTTGTTGTTCTTGAGTACGTCCTTGATGATGATGGAGGACATGCCGTTCGAGCAGTCGATGGAGAGCTTGAGATCCTCGAGACCTTCAGCGTAGGGAGCAAAGAACTTGATGTACTCCTCTCTGACGTATGAGTAATCCTTGACGCATCCCTTCTTCTCTGCAGGTACGACCTCGTTCTCGTTGACCATCTTCTCGAGGTCCTTGAGACCTGTCTCTCCGCCGACGGGAAGAGCACCTGTGCGGCTGATCTTGAGGCCGTTGTACTCCGGCGGGTTGTGGGAAGCCGTAATCTGGACTGATGCGTCAGCCTTGAGGAAGTTCGTTGCAAAATAGACCATAGGTGTGGAGCTGAGACCGAGATCCCACGCATCTGCACCGCTGTCCGTAATACCTCTGATAAGTTCGTCGTGGATAACCGGAGATGACAGTCTGACATCCCTTCCGACGACAACGTGGTCGGTCTTCAGGAGAGAAGGAAGGAAGAATCCCACCTTGTAGACAGTCGTCTCATCGAAGTCTTTCTTCCAGACACCGCGGATGTCATAAGCTTTGAAAACACTCATTTTAAAACTCCTTGTTTTTATCGATTAAATTTTTAAATTCCCTGTAAGACGGAAGCTCGAGGAAGAAGATGCGCTCTCCGACCTTCAGCTTCACGCAGTTCTTTGTGAATATCTTATTGAATAAAGTTGCACTTTTGCTGACATCATTTATTGTTTTAAGGGATTTCTCCGCACTCGGGCGCGACACGTAGTCGACTTCGGTGACGTCAGAGAGGAGAAGGGGAATCTCGAGCTTGACGTAGTTCGCCTTTCTCTCCTTTTCACTCCTAGAGTTTATTTCGTAGCCGAGAACAGTCGAGGGACGGTAGAAATCCTCGATCATCAGGGTCTTCCCGTCCGTGTAGAGGAAGACTCCCCATTCGCGCCTCTCCCTTCCGAGCTCTGCAAACCATGTTGCATAGGTGCGGTAAATAAGCTTTCCCCCGATTTTCTTCTCTCTTTCCTCGATGAAGGCGAGAACGTCCGTGTCATATTCCATAGCCCTAATAATACCAAAAGAGGAAATCGGAGAGCTATCTTTTTTTTCAACTATTCGGTAATATCTCGCATGTGGATGACTATTTAAGGAAGGATTTCGGAAAAATCCTCAAGAGCGCCGGCCTGGATGCCAGACGCTGGATGAAAAATACAGACAGCACAGCAGCCCGTGTCTATGACAGAAACCTCGAGAATCTCCCCGTGACGGTGGACCTCTACGGCGACTGGGCACGTATCGTCGACTACTCCGAAGAGGAGATGAGCGACGAGGAGAAGGCCGAAGTCGAAGATATCGTGTCACGCTTTCTCTATGTGGAGAAGGAGAGGATTGTCTCCGTCTTCCGGAAGAAGAGGGAAGGTAAGGAGCAGCACGAAAAGGGTAATGAAGAGTGCCCTGTGACTGTCAGGGAGAACGGCCTTGTCTTCGAGTGCGAACTCAGGAAGTACACCGACACCGGCCTCTTTCTCGATATGGAGGAGACGAGGGCCATGGTGAGGGATATGGCACGTAACGAACGTGTTCTCAATCTCTTCTCATACACTTCATCCTTCTCCGTCTATGCCGCTGCCGGCAATGCGGAGAGCGTGACGAGCGTCGATTTGTCGAATGTATATTCGGAATGGGGAAGAAGGAACCTCACCGCCAACGGATTCCTCGACGAGGAGAAGTATGCCACGGTCACATCGGATGTGAGGGAATTTCTGAGAAAGGCGAAGGAAGAGAAGAAGGTCTGGGACCTTGTGATTCTCGATCCCCCGGCATTCTCCAACTCCCACAAGGCCGAGGACTTCGATGTACAGAAGGACCATGTGGAACTTCTGAGGGGAATCTATGATGTCCTCTCGGACGGAGGCGTCGTGCTCTTCAGCGAGAATCTCTCGGGATTCCGTTTCGACAACAAGGGCGTCAGTGTCCTCTATACTCCCCAGGAAGTAACGTCATCCCTCTTCGCCCTCAACTTCTCTCATAAGAGAAAGAGCTGCAGGGTATGGGTACTCAGGAAAAACAGCGAAAGAAAACGTGAAAGGAAAGAAAAGAAAATGAGTGATGAACTTGAAAGATTCAGTGTGAATCTTGATGAAGGAAAGGAAGAAAAGAAGCGCGAGAAGAAAGAGGCGCGCTCATTCTCATTCGACGAGAATGAAGACTCACCGAAGAAGGATTTCTCCTCAAGGGAGAGAGACGGAAGAAGCGGAAGAAAAGATTACGACAGAAATGACAGAAGAGACAGAAGACCCCGCTTCAATGATGAAAGACACGGCGGCAGGGACGAGAGACATTCCCGCTTCAGTGACAGGGATGACCGCTCAAGAGGGTATGGCGAGAGGGACCGTTCATCAAGGTACAGCGACAGAAGCGATGACAGATCTTCCCGTTACAGTGACAGAGGTTCATCACGCTACGGAGAAAGAGAAGACCGTTCTTCACGCTACAGCGACAGAGAACATCCGTCGAGATACAGTGACAGAAACGATGACCGCCATTCACGCTACAGCGAGAGAGACGACAGGGAGAGCCGCTACAGTGACCGCGACGGCGATTACAGGGGCTCGAGCAGATACGCAGAGAGAAGGGAAAACCGTTACGGTGACAGAAATGAAAGACGCTCTTCATACAGAAGAGACTCTTCCCGTGACTGGAGAGATGGCCGTGACTACTCGAAGAAGGAAGAGCATTCCTCGTTTGCACGCCGCGAGAGCGACGGCAGCCGCTCGTCATACAAGCGCTCGTCATATTCGTCTGACGGACGCTACAGCCTTGACCGCGGCGAAAGACGCAGGAAGTCTTCTCCAAAGCCCTTCGGCTATGACTCCTTCATGGAGAACAAGAAGCGTGAAGGCGCTACGGCAGACTGGCTGAAGGACCAGGAATACACCGAAAAGAACGATGACTGACATCCATGCCCTGCAGAAAACGCAGGGCATTGAATTTGAAGAAGGATACCTCATGGAAAAGTTCATATACGGAAGGAAGGCACTCGTCACGGGAGCCACGAGCGGAATCGGAAAGGCTATAGCCCTCGCTCTTGCACAGAGGGGGTACGAAGTCTGGGGAGTATCGCGTAGGGCGGAGAGGAAAGAGGAGAAGGCAGGAGAGGGGAGAATCATCTGGAGAGCGATGGACATCACGGATGAAGCTTCGATAATGACGCTTCTCGGGGAAATCGGGGACTTCGCCATTCTCGTGAATGCCGCAGGCTTCGGTATCGGGGGAGATACGGAGGACAGTGACATGACAATGGTGAGGTCTCTCTTCGAGACAAACTATTTCGGAACCGTGAATCTCACGCGGCTCTCTCTTCCCGTGATGCGGAAGAACCCCTCCTCTCTCGTTGTCGTCATAACATCCGTTGCCGCAAGAGTTCCCCTTCCGTTCCAGGGTCACTACTCTGCGACAAAATATGCCCTCGAGGCACACTTCGAGACAATGAGAGTGGAAGCTGCGTCATTCGGCGTGAAGGTTGCAATAGTGGAACCGGGTGACCTCAGCACCGGATTCACAAAGAAGAGAAAGTGTGCCATTCCCGAGTCTTCTCCGTACATGGAATCCTACAGACGTGCTATTCAAGAGATAGAGAAGGATGAGATGACGGGAGGTTCTCCCGAGATAATCGCAAAAGCAGTTCTCAGAATTGCAGGACGCCGGAATCCTCCTGTAAGAACCGTATGCGGCATCAGGTACAAAGCTCTCTGTTTCCTCATGAGGATATTCCCCGACAGGCTCATTCTTTTCATACTGGGGAAAATGTACCGCGTCTAATCCTTGATTTCCTCTATATAGGTGAACGGGAGCCATACGCTTATGACTCTGTTGAAGAGCGTTGTCTCGACACGGCAGTTGCGGTTCTTCTTCGAGTATTCCTTTATGTTGCCTTCAAGCGAGAGAAGGGGACCGTCGATTATCTTCACCCGTCCGTTGACCTTGATGGCTCTGCTCATGCCGATGATTCCAGTTGAGGAGAATACCCACCTTGCGTACCTCAGATCTCCGTTACGGAGGAGTATGTCGTCGCTTTCTCCGTAGTGCACGAACGAGAAACCTTCCCTGAACTTCTTGTCGAGGTTCTCGACGAGGTAATCTTTCGGGGTGAAGAGGAAGACATAGGACGGAAGGACGGTTTTCTGTTCGACGCTCTTTACGCCCCTGACGCTCTTGTGGGAGAGCTTCATGAATGGCAGTGCCAGCACCTTGTCATTGAGAAGATTTATGTGGTTAGCGGCGTCGCTTTCCCATCCCGTGCGGGTCCGGAGACAGTAGGCGTTGTAGCCTTCATCCTCCAGGAGTGTCTGTCTCTGGGTAATGTCTTCCGTGATTATCCATTCCGTCATTACTACATGGTACTTCAAAAGAGAAGGTTCGAAAAGGACAAAAAACGGGGTGTTGTCCGACTCTCCGGCCAGAAAATGTATGAAAGAAAGAGCGTTTCTGTTACCATTCGGGGTGTTATCTGATTTATATTAATAGGTATGGGAATCTTAACCGTGAAAAGGACATTGATAATTCTGCTTATAATAACTCTCTCACTTCTTTCTTTCTCCTGCAGGAAGAAGGATAACACAGATGAGAGTACTGCCGTGGAGAATACGTTCTCCGAAGCCTCTTTCTCAGAAAGCGGGGAGACGACTCCTCTTGCCCTTGAGGTGTCTGAAGAGGTGGAAGGAAAGCAGACCGGAGACTTTGTCATCAACGAAGTCTACCGCGGCGGGGAGATTCTCATAAGGGCAGAGTTCACTCAGGAGTCGGGTGAACTGACATTCAATATCGGGGACGATGAGATCCGGGCCATCATAAGCCGTCTTCTCTTTGACCATCCGGAATTTGCGGACGGTGTTTCCTATACGCTCTCTGACGGAGAGCTGGCACTCACATACACAAGGCGTACGGAAGAGGAGATAGATTCTTCCTGGCGGGAGTTCAGAAGCTTCCTCAACGCCTACAACAGCGAGAAGGAGACAATGGTTGACTCCGCATCCGACGAACTCTGCGTCATCAGGGAGTGTGATACATCCGTCGGATGTGTGACGGCCACCATCAGGGCAGACCGAGCCGTGATAACGGTCCCGGAGACACTCCCGTCCGACGAGCTTTCATCGTTCCTCGGCTATGTAATCGGAAAGTACCCCGAAACTCTGGAATACGGAACACTAACAGAAGACGGCAATGTGTTCACCCTCGTATATTCTCCCTCATTCTCAAACGGTGATGCCTCCGCTCTTTTCTCCGTCCTAACGTCTCTCATCGATGAATACTTCTCCTCTCCCGAGGCTGTCAAAGCGGAAGCTGTTTCATCTGAAGGTTCTTCTTTCTCTGTGAATGAAGAAAAAGAAAAGACAGCAGTTATTGTTCCTGTGACAGAAAAGGGAAAGAATGCGAAGAAATTCTCCATTTCTGCTTCTTTCCAGAATATGTATGACACGAGGTACGGTTATGTTCCTTCCGCTTTTCTCAGGGTTGACTGGGCCATAAGGGAGAGATTCTCGATCGGGGCTGTCTCGGGATATGACTGGAGCGGCTACGTTCCCTTCGGCGTCAGTGCACGCTACTACACCCACGCCGTTGAGAATCTCTACATCGAGGGAACATTCGGATGGAACATAGGAGTGGGGGAGAGGATGAACTCCGGCCAGTATTTCACCTCTTTCTCCATCGGCTATGAACTGAAGCTTAATGACACCTGGACCCTCTTTGCCTCTGCCGATTTCTCCTACATATGGAAGAACAGCACGAAGAGTCTCCGCTACGGTCTCTCTGTCGGGAGCAGAGTCAGGTTCTGACGCTTCTCTACCTATGAAAATGAAACCCTCCGTTTTCTGCGGAGGGTTTTCGGTTGATTGAGATTTCTCAGAGTCCCATCTTCGCCTTCATCTTCGACCAGCTGTCCTTGAGGGTGACTGTTCTGTTGAAGACCATTGCCTCGGGCCTGCTGTCGCGTGAATCGACGCAGTAGTAACCGTTTCTGACGAACTGGAGATAGTCTCCGACCTTTGCCTTCTCGGCTTCCTTCTCGATGTATGCGTTTTTAAGAACGATGAGTGAATCGGGATTGAGATCGTCGAGGTAGTTGCCTGTGGCAGCACCGGGAGTCTCGCTCTTGAAGAGCTTGTCGTACTGTCTGACTTCGGCCTTCGTGTTGATTGATGCACTTACCCAGTGGCTTGTTCCCTTGACCTTTCTGCCGTCGGGAGTCTCACCGCCCTTCGAGAGGGGATCGTATGTGCAGTGAATAACCGTTATATTGCCGTTTTCGTCCTTCTCGACGCTGGTTGCCGTGATGTAGTAGGCGCCCTTGAGTCTGATTTCGTTACCGATATAGAGTCTGTGGTAGCCCTTGACCGGAGTCTCCATGAAGTCTTCTCTCTCGATGTAGAGTTCCTTCGTGAATGCCACCTCGTGCGTCGTGCTGTTCTCGTCCTCGGGATTGTCGACAGATGTAAAGTATTCGACCCTGTCTTCGGGATAGTTGTCGATGACGACCTTTACAGGATCAAGTACGGCCATGAGTCTCTTTGCCCTCTTGTTGAGGTCTTCCCTGACACAGAACTCCATGAGCGAGTAGTCCACAACTCCCTCGACCTTTGCAACTCCCACTCTCGATACGAAGTCCTTCATGGACTCTGGTGAGTAGCCTCTTCTTCTTATGCCGCTGACGGTCGGCATTCTCGGATCATCCCATCCTGATACGAAGTTGTTGTTTACAAGGTAGAGAAGCCTTCTCTTGCTCATGAGACAGTATGTTATGTTCAGACGTGCGAACTCGTACTGATGAGGAGCATGCTCGATGTTGTCGATGCTTGTCGCCCAGTCGTATGCCGGTCTGTGGTCCTCGAATTCGAGCGTGCAGATCGAGTGAGTGATGCCTTCGATGGCGTCGCTGATGGGGTGGGTGAAGTCATACATCGGGTAGATGCACCACTTCTTTCCCGTTCTCGGATGCTCTGCGTACTTGATTCTGTAGAGAGCCGGGTCCCTCATGTTGATATTAGGGCTTGCCATGTCGATCTTAGCCCTGAGCGTGTACTTGCCTTCCGGGAACTCGCCGTTCTTCATCCTTAAAAAGAGGTCCATGTTCTCCTCGATGGAGCGGTCCCTGTCGGGGCTGTTCTTTCCGGGCTCTGTCAGAGTTCCCCTGTATTCCTTCATCTGTTCGGGAGTGAGGGAATCGACATATGCCTTGCCCTTTCTGATGAGATCGAGTGCGATTTCATAGAGCTGGTCGTAGTAGTCGGAGGCATAGTACTCGTGCTCTCCCCAGTCGAAGCCGAGCCATCTTATGTCGCTCTTGATGGAGTCGATGTACTCCATGTCTTCCTTTGCCGGGTTCGTGTCATCGAGTCTGAGGTGACAGATGCCGTGGTACTTTTCCGCAAGGCCGAAGTTGAGGCAGATGCTCTTGATGTGGCCGATGTGGAGGTAGCCGTTCGGCTCGGGCGGGAAACGTGTGACGATGGTGTTGTTCGGAACCCTTCCGGCCTTGAGGTCGTCCTCGATGATCTTCTCGATGAAGTTGAGAGGCTTTGCCGCCTCTTCCCTGATTTCTGTATCCATAGATAACCGTCCTTCGCGCCTTCCAAAGGGCGCTGAGATTCTTTTCTCAAAGTCTAACACTTTTTATCATTTTGCTACTAGATGGATGTTTTTGACAAAAACAGACACTCACTAGAATAATAGTCATTTTCGGATATATAATCGCACATATGAGCAAAAGAATGAAAGAAGGACACAGAATCAAGAAACTCTACCCGTTCGATACGTTCATCCCGTATGTCATGGTGGAGAGAAACGACAGCCAGAATACTGTAAATGATTTCTTCGATATTGCGCCAACAGAAAGATTTATCAAGGAAATGAGAGATGAGGGCCTTGAGGGATTCGGAGTACTGCACGTAATCCTCGCATCCTACGTCAGGATGGTAAGCCAGAGACCGAAGACCAACAGATACATCCGCGGCCAGCACATCTACGGCCGTAATGAGATAACCGTATCTCTCGCGATAATGAGAAAGATGAGCATCGACGGCATGGAGACCACAATCAAGATGCACTTCAAGCCCGATTATGACATCTACCAGATCTACGACGAAGTCACGAAGAAGATAGAGCAGGGTATGAAGGACACGCCGACTGACAAGTATGCGGGGCTTCTGACAAAGATTCCGGGCCTCTTCCTGAAGTTCGCGATGTGGGTTCTCAAGACCCTGGATTACTTCAATCTCCTTCTTCCCGTTCTCAAGGAAGCCTCACCGTTCCACGCATCGATGTTCATCACGAACATGGCTTCCCTCAACATCCCGCCGATCAGACACCACCTCTACAACTTCGGTAACTGTCCTCTCTTCATCGCATTCGGTGCAAAGAGAACGATGTACGATTTCACAGAGGACGGTGACCCGATCAAGAAGAGGGTTGTCGACATCACGGTAAACATGGACGAGAGAACAACGAACGGTTACTACTGGGCTTCGTCTCTCAAGATGTTCAAGCACTATATGGCACACCCCGAGCTTCTGAAGGAAAAGCCCGAACAGGTATTCGAAGACAGATAGTCTCACCAGACTGAAAGCGTAACCCCGCCCGAGCCCTCCGTCACGATTCCGAATGACGATGACGAGAGAAAGGCGGGGTTCTTTATTCTGAGTATCACTGATCCCGAAGAGGAGAAGGCTATCTCCTCGCCTTTCTTGTTTATTTCAAGCTCAGTTATGGGATTAAGCACATTATGTATGCTTTCGATTCCTCTCCAGTACATCTTCACTGAAGTGCCGTTGAATACCACCCTGTCCTGGGGCGTATGGAAAAAGACGAAGGAGAGCGTGACGCCGCTTCCGCATTCAGCCGAAAGCCTCAGAGTGCCCTCTTCCCCGATGGTGAAGAATACCTCCTCCTTTCCTCCGGATGTGTATTTCACTGTGTGGAGCATGTATTCATCAAACCGGGACGGCTTCTTCAGCCACTGTGCCTTTTTCGTATTCATGGCGACATTCTACATTCATATTTCTTTCTTGTCATTCGTCTCACGCGACCGTAGAATTATCTTCATGAACGGAATTATCGCAGATCTTCTATTCGGCTTCGTACTCTCTCCCGAGGAGGAGCACACAGGTTACTATCAGGCACTGACTCTCGGCTACTTTGATGAGATAGCCACCCGCTTTGAAAACGGGACACCATCGTTTGTGATGATGACGAAGCTCGGAGCCGACAACGAGGCCATGGCCGTAAGGGAGTACTACGCCGGTAGTTATGGCTACAATCTGAAATATTATGAAAGCACTTCTTATCCGACGGCCGTCTCGATCGAAGGCGACAACAGACTGAGGTATTCAGCCCTGGGGGATATAAAGGAAGCGGACGTTCTCTCCTTCATCGATGAGTGTGACATTACAGTGCTCTTCATATCTGCAACGCTCCTCTCGTTCAGACCCGTCTCGCGCGAGATAGTATCGGCTGTCCTGAAGAGGAAGGAGAAACTGGAGAGAGTCATCGTCGACACGACTCTCGACTGGGATATACTCCTTCTCGAGGAAGTCAAGGAATCTGTGGAGAAGATGAGAAATTCCTCCGTTCCCGTATCCATCGTCGGGGAGGCACTCTCAATCGACGGTGTCAGCGGAATGAGCACCACGCGCCGTGATGAGATATTATCTGGTCTTACGGAAAAGTAAGGCCAGGAACGGATCGGAGATATAACTGTCGGTGGGCTCGCTGAGAGCGATGTCGGAGAAGAAGTCCTCGAGGACGAAGCCGCGCCTGAGAACCCCGCCGATTATCGAATCGAGTGTATGGGAGAACTCGAGGGTGTCTCCCTTCTGTACTCTCTTCTCCCGTTCTCTTTCTGAGAGCGATACGTTTGCGGAGAAGGGCAGCGTATACTTCACCTTAAGTTTCTTCTCCTGCTTCTTCTCGTCGAAGAGATAGAGTACGGGATTCGCTATGCCCATCATGAAGATTCCCCCTCTGCAGAGGACCCTTGTTATTTCATCATAGGCCCTGTCGAGATCCTCGACGAAGTTGAGTGATATCGGATTGACGACGGCGTCGAACGAGGCGTCGGGGAAGGGAAGAGCGAGAACGGAGCCGACGACTGTCTCGGCTTCGAGAGCGTATAGGGATAACGCCTTTCTGTCCTGCTCTATCTGCTTCGGCGAAATGTCAAGAGAAGTTACCTCGGAGCCGTATGCAGCAAGAACCGGCGTCTGCTGACCGCCGCCTCCGCAGAGCGAGAGAACCTTCCTGCCCTTCAGCGGAAGGTACCATGACGGCGGAACGGGACGTGTTGTCGTGACCCTGATTTCAGGCTTTCCCTCTCTTGCCTTCCGTATGCTCTCCTCGTCGGTGATGAGTGTCCACCAGTTTCCTTTTTCCTCTTCGCCGTCCCAGGCTCTTCTGTTGACTTCCTCTGTGTTCATGC
>CAZGNN010000008.1:0-18860 GCA_964527335.1 uncultured Spirochaetaceae bacterium
GAATCATGTCGGAGAGTCTGACTGCGAATGAAACGAGATTCTTTGATTCTTCTGTCGTGGCACTTTCGGAGAATCTTTCTGTTATGTCACACTGAAACTTGAAACCGAATGGATTACCCTATTCAAAGGGATTCTGAACCTGATGTCCTACACAGGATGGAATGCAGGTAAGGCGATGGAAGCGCTGGGGGGGCGATTCGTGGGAAAGAGCCTTGTTGTATGAAGCATCAGTTGAAGCTGTGCTGGAAGACTGTGAAGGAATCAGCCCAGTTATGGGAAGAATTCTGACAGTATTCGAGGGTTAATTGAGAACGGCCGGTGTGTATTCCCGGCCGCTTCGTATTCTCATTGTGCTTCGCTTTCCCTGTAGAGTTCCTCTGCCTTCCTGACGACTGACTTCGGTGCTGATGATACCTTCCATATCTTCGATATCGCTCTCTCGCCCCTGTCTGTCGTTACTGTGTCGCCGTCTGTCTTCAGGGGAATGAAGAAGGAATAGTTTCCTTCTGTGTCCTCGGTCACTATCGCATTGCCGTCCTTGACTGCATCCCTGATGAGTTCCTTCTTTGCGTTGTACTCGAGGCCGTCGACGAATGAGTATGCACTCATGCCGGTGTGGGAGAAGACGAGGTGGGACTTCACGAGTACCTTCTCCCAGGTGTCCTTCGCTTCTCCGAGTAGTTTCTCGTAACTGTTTCTGTCGAATCTTATTTCTCTGTGACGGGGTATCTCGCGGTGCTTCTTGAGAGCGTAGCATGTGTCATATACCCGGTAGGAGGGGGACTCGAAGTAGAACTCGGGGCCCTTCGTCGTTCCGAGCATGTTTACGCCGTAGCTTTCAAGCGCGGCTCTCCAGTCTGGGGACGACGATGAATCAAAGAGGTAAGCTCTCTCCCCGAGCTGCTCTATTATGTGTTCCCTGACTCCTGGCAGTGTGAAGAGGGAGGAGAATCTCTCCTCAGTGATCACGACTGTTCCCCTTATGACTCTTACCTGGTTGTACTCCCTCTCCCAGCTTTTTATCTGCTCGACGATGGTGTCGCTGACACCGTATGATGAGTATTCGTGGAGTATCTTCACTATGTCATCGGAAGTGAGAGCACAGTCGAGGGCCTTCCTGACGGAGTCCTTGCTGATGAGCCACTGCGTTGTATTGGCGTCGGCTGTGACGGGCTCCGCGATGAGGTAGATGTCCCTGTCCCTGCCGCCGTTGTATGTGACCGTATAGTCGGAGGAGAGCGTGTAGACTATATCCTCTCCGTTCTCGTCGGTATCCTCGAGCGAACGCGAGTAGATGAGGCCGTCCTCATCTTCGTAGATGAGACCTATCTGTGAAAGAAGTTCCATGTCTATGTCGATTCCGCTCCAGGCTCTGATTGCCGTCTTCACTTTATCGAGTTTGTCTTTTCCGAGTCCCCTGATGCATTCGACGAGCGACAGTGCACGGCTGGCGTCCTCGGTATTGTTCTCGTTGATGGCGGCGAGGATGTAGCTCATCCTGTCGTGGAGAGAAAGCGACATGAAGGCCTCGGCTCTATCCCTGTCGACAAGTCCGTCCTTCGTGAAGAGGTTCCGGCTGTACATCGCCTTTCCGACAAGGTATGCCATACGCGATATCTTCTTACGGTCGATTGTCGGGAAGAGGCTGACGAATCCGTCCTTACGGAAGAAGGGCGAATCGAAGAAGGGGGAGGGAAGGGACGAGGAGAGAGAAAGAAGGAACGAGAAGAGCATCCTGGGATACGGAAGCCTACGACCCTCCCCATTACCGAAGAAGGGGTATGCCGAAAGCACCTTCCATCCCGCCGGTGTGATTTCCTTTTCGTCCGTGATGAGCCCGAGCTCCCTGAGAAGCTCCACGTCCGTGCTTTCCCCGAGGTGAGTCAGCAGCAGTTCTTCCGTTACATCAGGTCCCAAGAGGGACAGCTCTCTTTCTCCCAGTTTTCTCATACTCTCTCTATTGTATAACTGTATCCCTGTTCTGACAGGAATTTCTGTCTGTTCGCGTTCATTTCCTCTTCGAGGGTGAACTCACTCACAAGCGTATAGAAGTGTGAGTCCTTCTCCTTGGGTCTCAGGATTCTTCCGAGCCTCTGGGCTTCCTCCTGCCTCGAGCCGAATGTTCCCGATATCTGGATGGCGACCGTGGCGTCGGGAAGGTCGACTGCGTAGTTCGCAACTTTCGACACTATGAGTACCTTCACGTCCCCGCGTCGGAATGCATCGTAGAGTTCGTCTCTCTTCCTGTTTCCTGTGGCCCCCGTGATGAGAGGGTAGCCGAACTTCTCCCTGAAGTACTCGAGCTGCTCGAGATACTGTCCGATTATGAGTATCTGCTCACCTTCGTGCTTCTTCAGTATTTCCTCGGTGACCTCGATCTTGCGGCTGTTCATCGCTGCTATGCGGTACTTGTTCTGCTTCGTTGCGAGGGCATAGAGAAGTTCGTCGTTCTTCTCGAGGGGAATCTTCACTTCATGGCAGTAGGCCTTCGCTATGAAGCCTCTTGTCTCGAGTTCTATCCACGGTATGTCGATGCGCTTCGGTCCCACGAGAGTGAATACCTCATCCTCCCGTCCGTCCTCCCTGACGAGCGTCGCCGTGAGCCCGAGCCTGTACATTGACTGTATCTCGGCGGTGATTGCGAAGACGGGGGCGGGGAGCATATGCACCTCGTCATATATCACAAGCCCCCAGTCGTTGTGTCTGAATATGGAGAAGTTCGGGTATTCCTTTATCTCGTTTCCCTTATCGTCCGTCTTCGTTACCGAGTAGATAAGTACCTGGTAGGTACATATCGTGACATCCTTTATCTCCTTGGTCTGTCCCGTGTACTCCCCGATCTGTTCCGGCTTGAGTGATGTCTTGTCGAGAAGCTCCCTTATCCACTGGTGGACAGCCGTGACGTTGGGGCAGAGTATGAGCGTCTTTGTCTGCAGTTTCTCCATGACCGTCATTCCCACGACAGTCTTCCCGCTTCCGCAGGGAAGTACGACAGTGCCGTATCCTCCGGCACTGAGGAATGATGATGCCGCTTCCGTCTGATAGCTTCTGAGCTTCAAGGTGTCTTTGAGTGAGAGTTCAAGAGGAGCTCCCTTCCTGAGGGGGATTGTGTCGACAACGGGGTAGCCGCGCTTTATGAGTTCGGCCTTTATCTTACCCCTGTACATGCTGTCTATGAGATACGACTGCTCCTCATCGCTGGGCTTGAGGTACTTCTTCAGTCCCGTTTCCTGCCCAAGCTGCAGATAGAGCAGATTGCTCCTCACATACAGAAGATACTCGTCGTCGCTGTATGCCCTGAGCGTTATGTTGCCGTAGCGGGAGACTGTATCTGAAATGAAGAAGAGAACACGGTTATCGAGTTCGTAGCGTGACCACTTCCTGAGCTTCTCGATTATGCTCTTTTCCGTCTCCCCGAGTGATACGGCATTCCAGAGCGAAAGCTGTGTCAGCTCGTACGTGTGGATATGCTCCGGGCTCTTCACGAGCGACGAAAAGGAGATTATGTCCCTCCGGCACTCGTCCGCAAGCGGGGAGTGCACGTCAAGAAGCATTGTCCTGTCGCTCTGTACCATGAGCGGTTTATTCACGTTTTCCATCTTCGTATGCCCTGAATATGAGAAGTGAGTCGAGTATGACTGATGCCGCCATTGCTTCTACAACTACGACTGCCCGGGGACCTATACACGGATCGTGCCGTCCCTCTATCCTGATTTTTGTGTTCTCCTTTGTATCGGTAACAGTATCCTGTTCGAGTGCTATCGAGGGAGTGGGCTTGAAGTATGTCTTCATCACTATCTCCGCTCCTGTCGATATTCCCCCGAGGATTCCTCCTGCGTTATTCGAGCCGTAAGAGAGACTTCCGTCTTCATCGATTCTGAAAGGATCGTTGTTCTCGCTTCCCCTGAGACGTGAGACTCCACATCCCCTTCCGATTTCGAATCCCTTTACGGCACCGATCGAGAACATTGCGTGGGAAAAAAGTGCATCAAGCTTGTCGAAAGCGGGCTCTCCGAGTCCCGCCGGGACTCCCCTGACTCTGCATTCGACGACAGCACCGACGCTGTCACCGCTCCTTCTCGCGTCTTCGATTTCATCAGTCATCGCCGTCAGTTCTTCTCCGTTAACGGGAGAGTAGAGAGGAGAAGAGAAGGGAGGATTCCATCCGTATCCTGTCGGATTGATTTTTCCGACACCGACAACGCCGGCGTCTACCGAGATGCCGTACTTTTGGAGTGCCATCTCTGCAAATGCACCGGCAATCACTCTTGCAACCGTTTCTCTTCCGCTCGATCTTCCGCCTCCGCGGTGATCCCTTATTCCGTACTTTTCATAGTACGTATAGTCCGCGTGTCCCGGTCTGAATACGTGTTCGAGAGAAGAGTAGTCCCTGCTTTTCTGGTTTTCGTTGTAGACGACTACGGCTATCGGGGCACCTGTCGTGTATCCCTCATACACACCGCTGAGGATATGGTATTCATCCTTCTCCTTACGCGGCGTCGTGAGTGCACTCTGCCCGGGACTTCTTCTCTTCAGCATTGAAGAGAGAAGTTCTCCGTCGACTTTTATCCTGGAGGGAAAGCCGTCGAGTACGACCCCCAGGGCCTCGCCGTGGGATTCTCCGAAGGAAGTATAAGTGAAGAGGCGGCCGAATGAATTACCACTCATAACCTTCTTCCCTGAGCCTGTCGATTATCTTGAGTGCTGTCTCCCTCTTGTCGGAGTACTCTCCGAGAAGGATTGTCATGTCTGCAGCTTCGCTGTAGATGCTGTCACGCCTCGTGTAGAGTTCGTGGAAGGAACCCTCGACGTCGTTCTCGTCGAGGAACGGGGGGATGCCGCCGCGGAGAATCTTCCTGAGGAGCACCTCTTCGGGGCGCTTGATGTAGATGATGAAGCCGTTCTCCTTCACCATTTCAAGAAGGGGGACGTTGTCGGAGGCACCGCCGCCGAGTGAGAGTACGATTGTCCTCTTCTCCTTCTCGAGAAGGGAAGCGCATACCTTCACTTCTTCCTCCATGAAGGCTTCCTTGCCGTTATTCTTATAATAGTCGCGTACGCTTTCCGCTTTCGTGTCCTCGAGAATGAGGTCATCCAGATCGTAGATCGGAAGGGAGAGGAATGTGGAAACGAGACGAGCCTGTGTCGTCTTACCCGAATGCTTGATACCCGTGAAGATGAGATTCTTTTTCATAGGGGAGAATTATACATCATCTTACACGATTCCGACAGAGTGAATTTGAGAAATTGAAAGATCGGGTTATTCCTCTTCAGACGGAAAGTCGTACTCGGGAACCGAAGGCTTCTTTGCACGGCTTGAAGCGGCAATCTTTCTCTCCTTCTGTTCCTTCTTCGTCTGACGTTTCTCCATGAGAGTTATGAATCTCGCTTCCGTGTATGTACGCCTCGATTCCTCGACGTACTTGTTGTATTCACGTTCCGTCTTGAGTGCGAAGTGGAATGCGTTGATCATCGCATACCAGAGTATTGCGAGAACGAGGGGGATTATGCTGTCGAATGTTATCGGGTAGACCATATCCGTGTCAGCATAGGTGATGAGAGTCTTCAGGTTCTGGCAGAAGAGAAGAACGGAGATGATGAATGGGATTATCCAGTAGATACGGCCGGTTCTGGAGAGAAAGAACCTTATTGCGGACACGGCCGAAAGGAATGACAGCAGAAGTGCGCCGAGAGGGATAATCAAATTTAACACAATTCATCTCCTTGATGTTGTATTATAGTGTTAAGCGAGGTCGACTGAAAGTGGAAAAACTCGAAAACAGGATATCTTTGGACTTATTGGAAAAAAGAAAGAGGGAACGCCGGGAGGACATCCGCGGCTCCTTCTTCCGCGATACTACCGCCATCATTCACTCTTCCGCCTTCAGAAGGCTGAAGCACAAGACGCAGGTCTTCTATGCGCCGTCGAATGACCATATATGCACGCGGATGGAGCACGTCCTGCATGTCGCGTCAATCGCCTCCACGATATGCCGTCCGCTCGGACTCGACACCGAGCTTGCGTGGGCCATCGGCATGGGTCATGACCTCGGCCACACTCCCTTCGGCCACACCGGTGAGAGGATAATATCTGAGTTCTCCCGGGAAAGGGGACTTCCTCCCTTCGAACACGAAGTGAATTCCCTCCGTGTCGTTGACTTTCTCGTTAACAGCGGCAAGGGCCTCAATCTCACCTATGCCGTCCGCGACGGCATTGTCTGCCATAACGGAGAAAGCCTGAAGAAGAGGATGCATCCGACGTTCGAAGTGAGGGACCTTGACAGTGTCACATCGCGTAAGGGTCTTATCCCGGCAACGTACGAGGGAGTCATCGTCCGTTTCTCCGATTCCATTGCATACCTCGGACGCGACTACGAGGATGCCGCAAGACTCGGAATAATCAGAGAGGATGACCTTCCTGATATAGTCAAGGACAGGCTCGGCACCACGAACAGCATGATAATCAATGCTCTCATCGGGGACCTCATCGACGGAGCGGGTGAGGAGAAGGGTATCGGCTTCTCCGACAGCGTCTTCGAGGCTGTCGAGGCATTCTCGGAATTCAACTACTCCCATATCTACCGCTCGAGGATTCTGGACGGCTACGACAGATATTTCCGCCGTGTGCTTGGTCTCATCACATCATACCTCGAGGAAATCTACTCCTCCTACGGCCTTGAGGAGAAGGGCTATGCCGAGGAGAGGAACATGCTTGCCGCAGGTTTCTACAACCACATCAAGGAAATGAGGGACGTCTACATCGAGCACGAGGGATCGGAGAAGCGCATGATCATCGACTATGTCGCCGGCATGACCGACAACTTCGCCCTCGACAGCGCAACGGAAATCCTGAGGCCTGAGCATCTCAACGACGAGATAGACCAGAGCCAGACGGGAAAGTGGTTCGATGTCAGAAAGAATCAGTGAGTGAGTTCCTCGATTTCGTTGATGAACTGGTCAAGCGTGTCGAAGGCACGGTAGACGGCAGCGAAGCGCACATACGCCACCGGGCTCATCCCGTAGAGATGCCTGAGTGTTATCTCTCCGATTTCCCTGCTCGAAATCGTGTTTCTCGAGCTCTGCGCTATGGAGTAGACTTCGTCCTCGATTGCCCTCAGCGTCTCGTCGATGGCCTCCTGCTTTACGGGAAGCTTCTCCGTGCATGTGCGGATACCCCTCTCGACCTTCGCAAGCTCGAATGTCTGGTGTGACTTGTCCTTCTTGATGACTATTATCGGCTTACGCTCGATGTGCTCGTAGCTCGTGAAGCGGTAGCCGCACTCGAGGCAGAGGCGTCGTCGTCTGATCGAGGTTCCTTCCTTGTTGGACCTCGACTCCAGTACCTTGTCATGATCTTTACCGCACTTTGGACAGTTCATAAAGTCAGTATAAAATATTCATCTTCAATTTGACAGAGATTTTCCGATAATCTTGATTTACTTCTGTTTTTATAATAACATGAAGTTCGTTACATAACGGAGGTATATCCATGGCTAACTCAGTTGCATTCTTTGTGAAGGAAATCATCAACCGCTCGCCGTTCATATCGGAGATGCTTATCCAGGAGGTTATCTCGTACTCCAACCTTGCTCTCTTCATAAAGCCCAAGGTCGAGGCCCTCTACGGAAGCGAGGTGTCCAGTGCTGCAATCGTCATGGCCGTCCGCCGTTATACGACAGAGCTCAAGAAGATGAACCACATCGGGAAGAAGAGCCAGAAGATCGACTACGAGCTCAGCATGAAGACCAACATCTATGACATCAACATACGCCGCTCGTCATCCTTCATCGACCGCATGAGTGACCTCTATTCGATTGTCAGGACAGAGAACGGTGACTTCATCAACACCTGCATCGGGGAACACGAGATCGTCATCACCATATCCGACAAATACAGGGAGCAGATTGAAGAGATGCTCAGGGGGGAGAGTGTTATCAACAGGGAAGAGGACATGGTCGCCCTGACGATTTCATTCAAGGACAACAACTTCCTCGAGACTCCCGGAATCACATACCTTGCCACACGAAAGCTTGCGTGGGAGAACATCAACATCTACGAGATTGTTTCGACTCTCAATGTCCTTACATTCATCATAAAGAAGAAGGACTCACTCCAGGCTTACGGTGTGCTGCAGGCATTCTTCGATGAAGAGCTTTAACATAATAACGGGAGAGAAGGGAGAGGGTAAGACAACCCTCATGCTGAAAATCGCGTCAGAGGAAAGCTCTCCCGTAGGCTTTGTCTCCATACATCGGGGAGACGATTACTTCCTATTGGATCTTGAGACAGGAAAAGAAACGCTCCTAATGTCGAAGAAAGACATATTCCCCGACAGGTGGAAGGGATGGAGTGTGAACATGTCCCTCTTCGATTCCGTATACGAACGCCTTTCGGCAGTTGATTCCGGAAAGGTCTTTCTCGACGAATGCGGCCGGATGGAAATCGAGGGCTTCGGCTACGACAGGACACTCAGGATGCTGATTGGGAAAAAGGACACCGAAGTGTACATAACACTGAGGCGTCCTTTCATAGATGCATTCGTCTCGCACTACTCAATAGTGGATTACTCTCTTCTCGAGGTCGAGAGGCGGGCAGAGGGTTAGAAGCTTCTCCACGGTATCACTGAAGCCGCCGTAGGTTATTGTGTCAGCCCTCTTACGTGAGAGAAAGTCCTTTGAATATCTGAAGGGCTTTCCGTCCGGTGTGAAGAGATCCATTCCGAGAGACAGGAGGACTGCGTGCGATGCTGCATAGTCCCATACAAAGCAGGGCTCGTTTATCGAGGCCGAGATGTTCATGAAGACTGCCGGTGCGAGGACCTGGAGTATCTGGCTTCCGAAGGAGCGGAACTTTCCCTCGAAGTGTGTGAAGTCTATTCTGTTGACGAGGGAGGATGAGAGTGTTATCTGCCACAGTTTCGTGCGGTCGCTCGTGACAATGAGCCTCTTACCGTTTATCGTCGGCTTTTCTCCGGGATTGAGACGGATGAGCATTCCATCCGTCGTACCGCGACCGAAGCGGGGAGCGTAGAGTATGGAGCCTACCGGTGTGAAAGTGCTGTCGAGAATACCGAGCGCTATGCAGAATGACGGAAGGCCCTGGGAATACATGTCAGTTCCGTCGATGGGGTCGAGCACGAAGGTGTAGGGGGGATTTGACTTCTCCTCAACTTCCTCTTCCTCCGTTATTATCCCGCACTCGGGAAAGAGAGAGCGGATGAGCGGCACCAGTGTGTGCGATATTCCGAGGTCGACTTCAGTCACCGGCGAAGAGTCAGCCTTGTATTCGATGTGGAGCGACGCCTGCTTTTCTGTCGCCCACGAACCCATTTCGACTATCTTTTTCTCCAGTAAATCCAGCTTAGCCCTGTCAAGGTCGATTGAGATATCCATATATTTTTGTTATATTTTCCTTTAATGCAGCTAATTGAAAATGCAATATCGGAATATGTCAAGAGGAGTACGTGCTACACGGCTTTCCTTGAGAATCCCGAGAGAATACTCGACTGTGACGAACTCTCCCTTTACCCCCTCACAAGATACATGAAGTGTATCGCCGACAGAAGAGGGGGACGCACAATTGTGCTTGCAGCAACGGAGGATGAGGCGAGGGGCCTCTATGACTCCCTCTCCGATGTCACCGGCATCAGCGTCATATTCATCCCCTCAGACGGCCGCACTCTCTACTCGGAGTTCCTCGAAAAGAGGGTGAATTACTCTCGAAAGAAGGCACAGGAGAAGTTCCTTGATGCGAAGAAGGCAATAGTCATTCTATCCCTGAGGTCCTTCTGTTCTCCGTTCCTGTCGCTCGAGTCCCTGAAATCATTTTCATATACGCTGAAGTGCGGCGAGGACCTCGATGTCGATTCGTTTTCCGAGACTCTTGTGGCCTCGGGATACTTCCGCAGTCAGAACGCATCTGAAGAGGGAACGTTCACACTCCGCGGCGAAGTCGTAGAGATATTCCCCTTCGCATCCGAGAGACGCTACAGGATATATCTCGAGTGGGACAGAATAGAGAAGATTCTCTCCCTTCCCCCGACTGACGACAATAAAAGCGAAAGTATCCGCCGTGTCGATATCCCCCTCATGGCGGACGGCGGAATGAAGAACATGGTGACGGCCCCCGTCACGGACTTTCTGCGTCCTGACGATTATTTCATCATAACATCTTCGGAAAAGACAGATTCCTCATATAAGGCACTCGAGAACGAGGCGAAGGACCGCTACCGGGAAGCATACCGCGAGAAGGCCGACGCCATAACTCCCGAGAAATACCTTCTTTCCTGGCCGGACTTCCTTCCTTCCATGAAGAAGGCCACGATTGTCCATGAGATAATGAAGAACAGCTACCACCACTTCGGCGTGGAGCCGTCGCATTCGTACTTCGGAAATGTGACGTTCTTCAAGGATGAGGCGAGGGCAATGCTCAATGACGGATGGAAAATCTATATCCTTGCACCGACTGCCATCCAGAAGGCGAGACTCGACTCCGTCTTCGGCTCCCTCGATGTCGACATATCTGTATCGAATATAGATACCGGCTTCATGCTCTCATCCGTAAAGACTGCCGTCATTCTCGACCAGGAGATATTCGGACGCAGGAAGAAGAGGGTGAAGACTGTCGTCGAGACTCTCTCGTCTCCTCTTGACTCCTTTGTCTCCCTCAAGCCCGGAGATTATGTCGTTCATATAAACTACGGTATCGGGCAGTTCGAGAAGATAGACAGGGTCAAGAGCGGGGAAACAGAACGCGACTACATCAAGATACGCTATAATGCCGGTGAAGCACTGTATGTTCCGATAGAACAGGCGAACCTTGTCCAGAAATACATAGGTAACGACGGTAAGCCACCCAAGCTCGACAGCATGGGAAGCAAGGAGTGGTCGAAGAAGAAGGAGAAGGCGAGGGAGAATGCCGAAGAGCTTGCAAAGGAGCTTGTGCATCTCTACGCAACGCGTCAGCATACCCCGGGCTATCCCTTTGCCCGAGACACGGACTGGCAGATGACGTTCGAAGCCGCATTCCCATTTACGGAGACACCCGACCAGATAAAGTGCATCGAAGAGATAAAGGCCGACATGGAGAGCTCGAGGTGCATGGACAGACTTGTCTGCGGAGACGTCGGCTACGGCAAGACTGAGATAGCATTCCGTGCGGCATTCAAGGCCGTGATGAGCGGAAAGCAGGTTGCCTTCCTCGCTCCGACCGTAATACTTGCCCAGCAGCACTACGAGAATTTCAGGAAGCGTGTCAGCGACTTCCCCGTGAAGAGCGGACTCTCCACCCGTTTCGTTTCCGCAAAGGAGAACAGGGCAGTGCTCGAAGGCGTGAAGAACGGGACTGTCGACATTCTCTTCGGAACCCACAAGATACTCTCGAAGAACATGGTCTTCAAGGACCTGGGGCTCCTCATAGTCGACGAGGAACAGCGCTTCGGTGTCAAGGACAAGGAGAAGATAAAGACAATCAAGAGCAATATCGACTCCCTGACTCTCAGCGCCACCCCGATTCCCCGTACCCTCTATATGTCCCTTCTGAAGGTAAGGGACATGTCGCTTCTGACGACGGCGCCGAGGGAGAGACTCCCCATCGATACATACATCGGTGAATATGACGTAAACCTCGTGAAGGAAGCAATTGAGAAGGAACTTGCACGCGGCGGCCAGGTATTCTACCTCCATAACAGGGTCGAGGATATCGAGGAAGTCGTGATGATGCTTAAGAAGCTCATTCCTTCTGCGATAATAGAATCGGCTCACGGCCAGATGGATGCCGAGAGAATGGAGGAAGTCATGCACCGCTTCATCTATGAAGGAGTGCAGGTACTTGTCTCGACGACCGTAATCGAGAACGGAATAGATATTCCGAACGTCAATACGATAATCGTCGACAGGGCCGACAGGATGGGACTAGCGCAGCTCTATCAGCTTCGCGGTCGTGTCGGACGAAGCGACAGAAAGGCCTACTGCTACCTCTTCTATCCTGACGGTTCCTCACTCAAGAGCGACGCGATAAAGAGACTCAAGGTCCTGAGCGAGAACACCGAGCTGGGGTCGGGCTTCAAGGTCAGCATGAAGGATATGGAGATAAGAGGCGCGGGAAACATCCTCGGCCGTGAGCAGTCGGGGCACCTCGAGGCTGTCGGACTCGATATGTACCTCCGTCTCATCGAGGAGGAGATAGAGAAGCTCACGAAGAAGCCTGAGGAAATCGAAAGGGATGTTCTGGTGCAGCTCGACTATACGGGCTTCATTCCGAACTCCTACATAAAGGACCCCAGTGCGAAATTCGAACTCTACAAGAAGATTGCCTCAGTCAGGACGGAAGGCGAACTCGACACGCTCAAGAGCGAAGTGGAGTCGAAGTACGGAGACGAACCGGAAGAAGTCGAGAACCTCTTCTGCATAGCAGAGATAAAGATAGTCGCGAGAGAGCTGAAGATATCTTCACTCAAGGAATACAGGGGAGAGATAGACGTCATCTTCGACGAGGTGTCGGTTCTCAATCCGTCGAAGGTCGTTTCGCTCATAACCCTTTCCAACGGAAGGGTGAAGCTTGACCCCAAACAGTTCAATCATCTTATGATTTCAACAGGAACGGTGTCGCTCAGGGACAAGGCCGTCCTCATACTCGAGACACTCAGGAGATTAATGTAACGATATGGAAGAAAATGAATTATTTGAAAAGCTCAGGAAAATAGAACTCAGGGAAGGTAAGGAAAGGACGATAAAGAGCTATGTCCTGAGAAACAACGTCCTCGAGGACAGGGAGAAGGAAGTATGTCTCAGGTATGCCGAGAAGTACTGCCTCTTCTATGAGGACAGAATGCTTGACTATGAGAAGATATTCGGCAACACGAACGACACGATAATCGAAATCGGATTCGGTAACGGCGAGACCACGGCCCAGATGGCACTCATCAAGCCCGAGTACAACTACATAGGACTTGAAGTCTATCTCAAGGGCTTCGTGAAGCTCCTTTCTCAGCTCGGTGACAACAGCATCGACAACGTCAGGATAATGCGCTTCAACGCTATCGATGTCCTCAACCACATGATTCCGGATAACTCCGTCGCAGGCTTCCATATCTTCTTCCCCGACCCGTGGCCGAAGAAGAAGCACCATAAGAGAAGAATCATGAATCCCGATTTCCTGCATCTCCTCGCAACGAAGCTGAAGAAGGGCGGCTACATCTACATGGTGACGGACTGGGAGGAGTATGCGGACGAAGTGCTGCATCTCGTGGACGGTGAACCTCTACTCCATAACCCGTTCTATGACTATGCTCCGCCGGTGGCATGGAGGCCACAGACGAAGTTCGAGCAGAAGGGAATCAGCAAGGATTACATCATCAACGAAATCTGGTTTGAAAAAAAGTGATTCTTCACCGATAATGTATACAGGAGACTACTATGGCATACACAATGAACATCAGAGGAAGAAAGATTTACCTTGCCCAGATGGCTTCTTCACCCTGCGGCGACTACATCGTGTACGAATGGAACGACGGTGTGTTCATCCCGAATGAGGAAGACCTCAGCTACGACGATGATGAGGACATTCTCGAGGACGACGACGATCTTCTTGATGCCATCGACGAAGGCGAAAACGAGGATGATGAGGATATAGACATCATACTCGACGATGACGAGGACGAAGTCGAAGCTGCCGTCAGGGAGGATATCGAGGCGATACTCAGTGACGGCTTCATCCCCCAGGGCGGTGTAAGCACACTGATTACTCCCGAATACACCACCTGCTATACCCAGGCATTCTTCAGAAAGAAATAGCATTCATCATAGAAGCAGTCACACATTCTCTCCACCGGGAACAAAACACAGAGCGAGATTGCTGCACCGGAAGAGAGAATGTCTGCCTTCTCTTATGTAGTTCCATGACTCTGAATAGTCATCAGCTGCCTTGATGACCGGGGAGTTTATGAATTCCAGAAATCCCTCGAGATTGTTCATGTATTTTTTTGCGAAGCTGAATGCTTTCATGAGTTTGTCTTTTCTGTTCAGGTTGATTGTACCATACAGAACATGGTCAAGATTGCATGACATATAATATACACGGTATGGAATCTTCCATAATTCACATGTCGCCTGGAGTTTGTCGAGGCAGCCTCTTTTCTGTCTGTTCCTTTTTGATATTGTATCTGGAGAAGCAGTTCTGATGTTTTCTTCTGTATATACAGGATTCAGAGCCTGGTGGTCTTCGATGATGTTGCTGTCATCAATATATGCACCATCGGTATCGACGATATGGATTATCTGTACGATGTTCTTTTTTGGTATGCCGTATAAAGACATGTACTTTTCAATCCTTTCTCCGATTATCCTGAGAATTGTCGAACGGTCGGAAAGCGGAGAGATTTTTGTTGTTATGTCTCCTCCTTCGACATGAATGTACAGGTTCCTGTCATTGAAATAGTTGCTGAGAACTCCCTCGAGAGCCTGTTTGTCAGATATGCCTTCTACAAAAACAAAGACGGTTCTTTTACTCATCGTAAGCTCCTCCGGCCTCAAAGAAGGCCAGTGCTATTTCATGATTCTTTGTCTCCTCATAGAGGTTATCATAGTTCTCGTTTATTACGATATTCCGGTAAAAAAGGTTTCTGAGGTTATTTGTCTCCTTAATGTTTCTGAGTCTTATGAATCTGTTTTTCCTGTCTGTTGACGTGAATGCTATGAATCCCTTGTCCAGTGTTTCCAGCGGCCTCAGATTATGGGCCGTGAAAATCAGCTGTCCCTGGCCCGACTCTGAAAGAATATTCAGTATTTCCCCGAGAAGGTATTCGAAGATACTTGTGTCGAGTTCGTCTATTGCCACCGTGACACCGGGATTGTTGAAAACGGCAGTCAGAAGCTGAAGAATCGAGACGAGTTTCTTAATCCCTTCACTTTCACGTGAAAACGGAACCTTTATACCGTTTCTTTCTGACATCAGACGTATCATAACTCCCTTGTCTCCTGTCTGGAGAGTAGTTTCGCCAAGATTTTCCACATAAACGGTCAGGCCGGGAATTATGGTTTTGAGAACTATGTTTATCCTTTCGAGCAGTTCACTTATCAGAGAGAGTTCGCTTTTTGGGTAAATGGTTCTGCCGCTAATTGGAATTGCGATTGTTCCTCCGCCTTTTCCAAGCTTGAAGTTTAAAGGTTCGGCATTCATTGCAACGAGTGCGTTGTTCGAAGTGGTGATTACAAAGAGGGAATCTGTTCCGAATGTTCGTATGGAACTGATGATTTCATAATAGAATTCTGCCGTTTCTTCCGATTCTTTTTCCCTGGAGTTTATAAGGCAAAGGATTTCATCGGAAAAGATGAAAGACCTTGATTCCCTTGCTGTATCTTCCTTTATAACAGAGAGTCTGCTGTCGCTGTCCTTTCCGAAAAGCAGAAGTTTCTTTGCCTTCGGGGAAAAAGTATCACCAATGGATGTGTCGATGATTCTCCCCATTCTTTCATCCTTCTCCCTGAAGAGTCTTGTTTTCAGAACTTCGTTGTAGATTTTGACTTTTTCAGAAGAATCATCATGAGTCATCGAGAATGAATAGACTACATCTTCTGTGAGTTCTTCATCTTTTCTGATGAGAAACGTATAAACGAAGGTGGAGAAGGGGTATCCTGCAGTGATGCATTCGCTGTATTCGGATGGTACAGAACAACCTGAGATTACATACTTCAGAATGTCGAGGGCGTTGATTAGCGCGGTCTTCCCAGAGCCGTTCTGACCGTAAAGTCCGAGGATGCTCATAAGATAGTTATCGTTCGGATTCATGAACGATATTGTTCCACTCTCGATATTCATGAAGTCGTTTATTGTAACTTCTTTGATTCTTACCGGGTATGTATTCATGACATTTCTTCTCCTTTGTATTTAATATAACACAGAGGAGAGAAAAATCAATAATGAATATTAAAAACAGAATAATTTATATCGAATGTTGAATTCATTATCCTTTGTTTGATACAGATAAACATAAAAATCAAAAAATTGTCTTTTGTCATGACTGGCCTGAATAAACTTAACTTTATTAATTTTTCTGATCCAGTTTTGTCGCGGCCTCTGGATTGAGAACATAAGACTGTGCACGTCCTCCGTCTTCAAGTTTTATCAGAATATTCTTTTCAGTAAGATGAGAAAGATCCCTGGCAGCTGTAGCAGCGGTGCATTTTGTCATTTTACACCACTTTTCAGCGTTGAGTTTTCCTCTGAAAAATCCTGATGCTACCTTGTACATCATCGTAACTTCCCTTGAGTTGAATTCCAACGGGTCGAGAGTTGCCATGAAGGAAGACAGCCTGATTTTCTGTCTGCAGATGGATTCGACTTTTTCCATTCCTTCCGTACAGAGTTCTATAAACCATGTAACGAAAGGAGTGCAGTCCATGGTGTCTGCATGCTGTGCATCATAAAGCCCGGCATAATAATCCTTCTTGTTAATCAGAATCTCTGACGAAGCACTGAAGTATTTGGTCTGGGAATCCCCGCTCAGAATGGCATCGGATATGAGTCTTGAAATTCGTCCGTTACCGTCAGCAAACGGATGAATTGAAACGAACCAGAGAGATGCTATGGCACTTCTGATTACATTCGGGTATTTATCTTTTGAATCCCTTAGCCATTCACAATACCTTTTCATTTCTGAATTGACATTTTCAGCCGGTACTGCCTCGTAAACAACTTCCTCTTCCATTCTTCCGGAGAAGCGCATGACATAAACAGCTTTTTTCCTGAATGCTCCCATGACAAGTCCTTTCGAAGTTTTTGGGGCAAACTGAAATAAGGCCTTATGCCAGGATAGTATCTTTTCTTCGTCGATATCTCCGATACCATTTCTGACTGAAAGTGCAAGATTTGCCAGAGCTTCTGCATTCCTGTCATTTCCGGTTTTGTCAGTTTCAATATTCAGTGCCTTTGCTACAGAAGAATATACCGATTCATAGGAAATCGAGACCCCTTCTATCTCATTGCTGGCCACTACGTCTGATGCAACAGTCTCAGAGTAATATTCATTCTGCGATTTGGGAGACAGCAAGTTGAAAATCTGGTCTGTACGTCCCTTCTGGTAGATATATTTCTCGTACGAATCTTTCAGCTGTGCGAAGTCAACTGTAAAAAAAGGCCAGTCTTTGTTCTGCCAAATGTAACTCATTGTTTTCTCCTTTTAAAAAATGACAGGAAAGTAGGATAGTTCTTCTTTTTCTTTTAAATTTTGAGTAGTATAGCACTTTTTTGCTGTTTTGTAATCAAATTTGAGACAATATAAGCAATTTCAGGTTATGATAATCAAATTTAAGTTGAAACTGCAAGTATTTAGTGTTTGTTAATCAAATTTGAGTGAATAAGTGCTGTGTTTACAGTTTGTTTAGAAAAATTGAAGAGATAATGGACGTGCTAGGGGAGTGCTTCTCAAATATGAGAGCTAACATGAAAATAATATTGAAGTCATCAAATTTTGCATGAAGAATGAATTTCAATGTCAAACTCTTCCTCAGCGGAATCCCCTGCTCTTGCCCCGTGGGTTGTTGATCAGTCATTTCTATCCTCTATATTCATATACAAGATAAAGGCCTACAAAGTAAAATGAAATCAGGTTTTGTTATAACTCTGTTTCCATACATAAAAATACTGCCCGGTTTCCCGGACAGTATCGTATGCGTATTCATCTGGGGATGATTAAGCGTTCGCTGCTGCTTCCTTTTCTCTCTTTGCCTCAGCGATGACGTCATCGGCAAGCTTGCCGTTGAGTGTCTCGTAGTGGTCGAATTCGAGTTCGAAGGAACCTGAACCCTGTGTCATACTCTTGAGGTCGATTGCATAGGACCTGAGTTCTGCCATAGGCACTTCAGCCTTGACTGATGTGAGATGTCCCATATCTTCCTGACCGAGGACTCTTCCACGGCGACCCGAAAGGTCACTCAGGATTGCTCCGAGATATTCCTGGTCTACGAAGACTTCGAGCTTGCAGAACGGTTCGAGGAGTACGCAGCCTGCCTTTGCGAGTGCTACTTCCATAGCTCCCTTTGCTGCGAGCTTGAATGCCATTTCAGATGAGTCAACCGGGTGTTCCTTACCGTCGACGAGGTTGACGCCGATGTCAACGAGAGGATAGCCTGCGAGGTATCCTTCCTCCATCTTCTCGTGGATTCCCTTTTCGATTCCGGGGACATAACCCTTACTTACTGCACCGCCCTTGACCGTGTTCTCGAATGCGTAGTACTGACCTCTCTCGATAGGGGAGATTTCGATGACGACACGTCCGAACTGTCCATGACCGCCTGACTGCTTCTTGTGTGAGTATTCGCTGAGTCCGGACTTCTTTGTGATTGTCTCTCTGTATGCGATCTTCGGAGTCTTCGTGTTGATCTGGATCTTCTGCTTGTCCTTGATCTTGTCGAGAATCATGTTGATATGGAGTTCGCCCATACCGCCGATGATTGATTCTTTTGTCTCCTCGTTGTACTTCATCTCGAATGTGAGGTCTTCCTCGCACACCTTGTGAAGTGCATCGTTCATCTTGTCCTCGCTCTTCTTGTCGGAAGCGGAGATGGCAAGTTCGTAGATGGGCTGGGGGAGTCTGAGAGCCATGAACTTCAGCTTGGAGTTCGGGTCGCCGTTGAGTGTTGCGTTCGTCGTTGCGGGGTCGAACTTCGTTATGATACCGATGTCACCGGCATTGAGTGCATCTGTCTCGATGAGCTTCTTTCCGACTGCCCTGTAGATCTTGCCCGGTCTGCCTTTCTTTCCGTTCTCCGGGTTATAGAGATCCGTGTCGGGGCCGACTGTGCCGTTTACGACCTTGATGAAGCTGAGCTTACCGGAGAACTGGTCGATGGTTGTCTTGAAGC
>CAZGNN010000009.1:0-1351 GCA_964527335.1 uncultured Spirochaetaceae bacterium
AGAGCTCGCCCTGGCTCTTCTCATCTCTTGCCGCAAGCGGTGTATTCGCATTCGTGAGGGACTTCTTCGGTAAGATTCCGTCCCTACTCACGGTATTCGGCGGCAACACGATTGTCCCCGGTCTCCAGATATATGTTTCCCCGATGGCACTCTCCATCGGAGCCATCATAGGTCCTGCGCTGGCCGCGGCATGGGTTATAGGGATGGTTGCGGGATACTTCATCCTGACACCGGTCGGAATAGAGACAGGACTTTTCTCCTCGATGGCTGAAGCCGATTCGTTCCGCTCCTCCCTGGGACTGGGTATCATGATAGGAACAGGCTTCGCAGTTGCAGTGAAGGCTGTATTCCAGGCTCTCAGAAACAGAAAGACAAGAAAGAGTGAAAGGAACACGAAGGCTCTCTTTACTGCACTTGTAATTGTGGTCCTGTCTGTCGCTGTTCTCACCCTGTTCACGGAGATGACACTTGTCGAGAGTATTCTCACAGTGGCGGGAGCCGCTGTAACAACATACCTTTCGAGCATGCTCACAGGTCAGACGGGAATCAACCCGATGGAGGTGTTCGCAATTCTTGTTCTCCTCGCAGTACATGCACTCTGCAAGACGGGAACGACGGCGGCATTCACCGTCGCCGCTGCAGTTGCAGTTGCATGCGGTCTCAGCGGGGATGTCATGAACGACTTCAAATCAGGATCCCTCATCGGGACAGACCCGAAGGACCAGGTGAAGGCCGAGGCAATAGGCGGCGTCATCGGAGCCGTCATAGCAACACTTGTCCTCTTCCTCATGAAGAATGTCTTCGTCTTCGGCAGTGCCGACATGCCGGCCCCGCAGGCAAAGGCTGTCGCTTCTCTCTCGGGAGGTCTCGACAATGCCCCTGCGTTCTGGATCGGAGTTGCAGTCGGAGCCGTGCTCTTCCTTCTGAACCTTCCATCCTCTGCTGTGGGACTAGGTATGTACCTCGGAACATACATCACTGTCACGGTGGGACTGGGAGCTCTCATCAGCTGGATGGTGAACAGATTCTCGAAGAAGAATGTAGAGAAGGAAGCAAGCCTCGTATCTGCAGGTCTTCTCGGAGGAGAGGGATGCGCAGGTGTCATCATCGCGTTTATAACGCTATTTAAAGGTTGAACAAAAAATTAACCTAACCACTAGAACAAAAAAGGAAAATGGTCCATTATACTCTCTGTTGATTTGAGGCAATAGCTCAGCTGGATAGAGCATCAGTTTGCGGAACTGAGGGTCAGAGGTTCGAATCCTCCTTGCCTCGTAGCTCACCGGAGAAATCCGGAATAACGAGAGATGATAGATACAGGGAAGGCAATGACCTTCCCGTTTTTATTGCC
>CAZGNN010000009.1:1451-17930 GCA_964527335.1 uncultured Spirochaetaceae bacterium
GTAGCCTGACTTCACGGCCATTATGGAGTTGTTCTTTCTTATGAGGTAGGAGGAACCTGAAAGGAAGGCTTCATCTGCTCCGGGAACGGAAACCTCAGTTCTGTCGCTGTAGGGGTAGATTTCATCTTCAACAATGCTTCTGAGCTTATCTGATTGAGTGGTGAATACCGAATAGGAGACGAATGCGACTTCATTCATCTTCGCTTCGTCGTAGACGCTCTCGCCTTCCTCAAGGCCGAAGCTCTCGTCGAAGTACGACGAATAGGACGCAAGGACGGATGAAGACTCCGACGCCGTCGTTGTCCTGTAGCTCCCCGCTGTTGAACCTCCGAGGTCCTCGAGTGTAAGGGGAATCTCATCAGAATAGAGCTTGTAGGACGAAGTTCCTATCTTCACACTCTGAGAGCTTTTCTTCTCGCTGAAGAATGAATCGAGAAGAAGAAAGGCTGCGAATGCCACGAGGAACCAGAATACAAGACGCGTGGAGAAGTCGAGAAGAGGCTTCTTCATTCTCCTGAAGAACTTTTCGATGAAGGCTCCGACCGAACAGACCGTACAGACAGCAAGGAAGATGAAGAGAAGCGCGAACGAGAATATGTAAGAGTTTGATGACGTCACCTTCGCCATGCTGTGTGATATCAAGAGAAAGAAGGCGGTGAAGTAGAAGAGGCAGAGAATGAGATTCGAAAGTGCCTTTCTCTTTCCCCTTCTCTCTGCCTTCTTCTCGCTCTTCTCATCGGGAATGAGGGTCTCGGGGTCGTCAACTTCCGCTCTCAGATACACGTGGCGGCGTCTGTCGTCCATCGTCTCGGGGCGTCCCACACAGATGCAGTCCCAACCCTTTTCCCTGAGGAAGACAAGCTCCTCCCTTACCTGAAGCTCCGTCGAGACTTCCCTTCCGTGAGCATAGAGGGAAAGAGCACAGACGGGATGGTCGTCATTTCTCTTATCGAAATGGAAGTAGTTACCGACAACCTTGACAAGATAATTTCCCTCCTTCCTGTTTTTCTCGAGGAAGGCGGTGAGCTCGCTGTCTGTATGTCTGGTTATCTGGAAGAACTTCTTTGTCATGGCTAGAGTCTACAGAAACGGGACTCTTTTTACGAGTCCCGTTCTTACTTAAAATCCGAAGTCCTTCTGCTTCAGTGGGCATGCCACGAAGTGATTCGGCTTCACTTCGATGAGCTTCGGGACCGCACTCTTGCAGATACCCTCCTGGCACTCGAGACAGCGCTTAGCGAATCTGCACTCCTCGGGCGGCTCGATAGGAGATGTGATCTCGCCCTTGAGCTTGACTCTCTCTCTTCTGTGTCCGAGTTCCGGAATAGGAATGGCGGAGAGAAGCGCCTGTGTGTACGGGTGTATCGGATTCTCGAAGAGTTCCTCTGCAGGAGCCTTCTCGACAATCTGCCCCAGGTACATGACGGCGATGTCATCCGAGAAGTGGTTGACGACCGAAAGGTCGTGCGTGATGAAGATGTATGTCAGTCCAAGCTTCTCCTGGAGTTCCTTCAGAAGGTTCAATATCTGGGCCTGAATCGAAACGTCGAGAGCGGAGACAGGCTCGTCGCAGATGATGAGCTTTGGCTCCATCGCGAGAGCTCTCGCGATTCCGATTCTCTGTCGTCTTCCGCCGTCGAGCTCGTGAGGATACGTGTTGATGTATCTCTCGGCAAGTCCTACGGTGTCCATGAGTTCGAGAACCCTGTCCTCGATGGCATGCTTTCCGGTGAGGATCCTGTTCTCCCTGATGGGCTCGGCGATGATCTGGCTCACTGTCTTCTTGGGATCGAGTGACGAGTACGGATCCTGGAAAATGATCTGCATGTCCTTTCTCATGTGGCGCATCTCGCCCTTACTGAGCTTCGTGACATCCTTTCCCTCGAAGATCACCTCTCCGCTTGTGGGTTCGATGAGTCTCAGGATTACCCTTCCCGTCGTGCTCTTTCCGCAGCCCGACTCTCCGACGAGGCCGAGAGTCTTTCCCCTCTCTATCGTGAAGTTGATGTCGTCGACTGCATGGAGCATTCCGCGTGAGGTCTTGAAATATTTCTTAAGGTTTCTGACTTCCAGTATATTGTCGCTCATTTTCTGTTCCTTTCGAGAGTGAAGCCCTCTTCTCTGTCATAGCGCGAACATGCGACGCAGTGTGTGCCGCCGACGTTCTTGAGCTCGGGAATGCTCTCCGAGCACTCCGGTGTTGCATAGGAGCAGCGCGGAGCGAATGCACAGCCCTTCGGAAGGTCCGTCGGGTCGGGCATCAGGCCGTGAATCGGCTTGAGCTTCGCTGTCCTGTTCTTGATGTTCGGGAGGGAGTTGAAGAGACCTTCCGTGTAGGGGTGTCTCGTCTCTCCGAAGACTTCCTCGAGAGATCCTTCCTCCACGATGCGTCCCGCATACATGACTGCGACTTCGTCACAGACTTCGGCGACGATGCCGAGGTCGTGGGTAATCATGATCATGGATGTGTTGTACTTCTCCTTGAGCTCGTTCATGAGTTCGAGTACCTGTGCCTGGATTGTCACGTCGAGAGCTGTTGTCGGCTCGTCGGCGATGAGAAGCTTCGGGTTGCAGGCAAGTGCGATTGCAATGACGACTCTCTGCTTCATACCACCCGAGAACTGATGAGGATACTCGTTGGCGCGGGCACGCGGGATACCGACCATCTCGAGCATGTCTCCCGCCTTCTTCATGGCTTCCTCATGCCCCACCTTCTCGTGGATGGCGATGGATTCGGCTATCTGCTCACCGACCGTGAATACGGGATTGAGTGCAGTCATCGGGTCCTGGAAGATCATGGAGATCTCCTTACCTCTGACCTGCTCAAGTTCGCTCGTGGAGATGTCTCTGACATCCCTGCCGTTGATTTCAAGTCTCTTGCACTCGACGACTCCTGGCGGGTCCGGTACGAGACGCAGCATTGCGAGGGCTGTGGTGGTCTTACCCGCCCCTGTCTCACCGACAAGTCCCAGCGTTCGCTTGTAGCCGAGCTTGAGGTTCACTCCGTTGACGGCGTAAACGATGCCGTCTTCAGTTTCGAATCTGACACGGAGGTCTTCAATGTTTAATATTTCCTTATTTTCCATATCTTCCTCCTTATCTCTTGAGTTTCGGGTCGAGGGCGTCTCTCAGTCCGTCTCCGAGGAGGTTGAGAGAGAGAACGGTAATCATGATTGCAATGCCCGGGAAGAGTGTCATGTAGCTGTAGTCACGGATATAGAGTCTTCCTGCGCTGAGCATGCTTCCCCATTCGGGAGCCGGGGCGGGAACGCCGAGGCCGAGGAACGAGAGCTGTGCGGCAGATATGATTGCGGATCCTACACGGAGCGTTGCCTGTACGATGATCTGGCTGAGACAGTTCGGGATGATGTGGATAAGGACTATCTTCCAGTCGGGCTGTCCGATTGCACGTGCAGCCTCGACGTACTCCTCGCCTCTAACGACAAGAACTGCCGCTCTTGCGACACGCACGAACGGTGCCGTTGATGCGATACCGACTGCTATCATGAGGTTGAGGGTGCTCTTTCCCAGAGCCGACACTACGGCTATTGCCATGAGGACGGAGGGAATCGAGGAGAAGATGTCGCAGATACGCATGACGATGTTCTCGAAGACGCCTCCGATGTAGCCAGCGGCGGAGCCGAGGATGACACCGACGACGAGGGCTATCATGACGGCGACGACGCCGACTGCGAGAGAATAGCGCGCACCGTAGACGATGCGGGCAAAGATGTCGCGTCCGAGTTCGTCGGTTCCGCAGATGTGCCTTGATGACGGCCACTGCATTCTTTCCCTGACATTCATGCCGATGACATCCGTGTCATAGTCATAGATGACCGGTGCAAGGAGTGCGCCGATGATGATTATGATGAGAAGCGCAAGTCCTATGAGAGCGCCCTTGTTGCGTCTGAGCTGACGCCATGCAAGAGCCATGGTGCTTCTCTTCTTGTAGATTTTAGATGCTCTTTCTTTGGTTTCTGCCATACTCTTTCCCCCTTACTTCGTGTACTGTGCCTTGATACGGGGATCGACGTAGGCGTAGACGATATCGACAAGGAGGTTGACGATCGTGACGAGCATCGTCGTCATGATCAGGGCTCCCGTCACTGTCGGGATGTCTCTCTGGTCGATTGCATCGACAACGAGTCTTCCGACTCCCGGCCATGCGAATACGGTCTCGGCAAGAACTGAGCCGCCGAGGACGTTGGAGAACTGGACACCGAAGATCGTGATGATCGGGATGAGTGCGTTTCTGAGAGCGTGGTGCATGACGACCTTTCTCTCGGAGACACCCTTTGCCCTTGCAGTCCTCAGGTAGTCCTGTCTCAGGACATCAAGCATACTCGAACGAGTGGTTCTCGTAAGGAGTGCCGCAAGTCCTACTCCGACCGTGACAGCAGGAAGGACAACACTGAGTGCGCCTTCGCTTCCGCCCGAGGGGAACCAGCCGAGCTTGAGGGAGAAAAGAAGCATTAAAAGGAGGCCCAGCCAGAAGTTCGGCATCGAGAGGCCGACGAGGGCGAGAATCATTGCGATGGTGTCCTTCCAGGAGTTCTGGTTGACAGCGGCGATGATTCCGAGCGGTACGGACATCAGGATGGCGACGACCATTGCAAGCGATGCCAGCCTCAGGGTATTCGGAAGTCTCTGGAGATAGAGCTTCATTACGTCCATCTGGCTTATGTAGCTTGTTCCGAGATTACCTCTCAGAAGCTTTCCGATGTAGCGGAAGTACCTTTCGATGAGGGAGCCGTTGAGGCCCATCTCCTCACGGAGGGCGTCAAGCTCCTCCTCGGTGGCATCGGGGCCTGCGACCGAATAGACCGGGTCGCCCTCAGCCACGCTCATGATGGCGAAGATGATGAATGCGACGCCCAGCAGGACCGGGATGAGCATTATCAGACGCTTGATTATGTAGCGGTGCATATTTTCTCCTTATGCAGATAATATGAAACGCAGAGTACCTTCTGGTACCCTGCGTGATCAGTCAATCGGAATGGAATCACTCCGGAAGAGCGATGTATCTGAAGTCGTGCTTTGCATCCGGCTTCCAGACAGCTCCTGCAAGTCCCTTCTTGACACCGATGTTGATGTAAGATGTGCAGATCGGGATGAGCGGGCATACTTCGTCGAGGTAGTTCTCGATTTCGTAGTACATCTGCTTTCTTGTCTCTGCGTTCGTCTCGACGAGAGCAGCATCGACCATTGCGTCGTATGTGGCATCCTTCATGTTGGGTCTGTTGGATCCGTTCTTGACTCTGACGCCGTCAGCACCTTCTGTCGAACCGCACTGGTTACGGAGCGTGTAGTCTGTTCCGAGGTCATCGGTGAACTGGTAGATGCAGAGTTCGTAGTCGAGAGCCTTGTCGTTGAGCTTGCCCTTGAGAGCAGCCGTCTCCATTTCCTCGAGAACGATGTTGATGCCGATCTGAGCACATGACTGCTGGAAGATGAGAGCCATCGTCTTCTTGAATTCCTTGTCGACCATGATGTGGAATGTCAGCTCGCCTGGCTTGTAGCCGGAGAGAGCAAGTTCTTCCTTGGCCTTGTCGAGGTTGTATTCATATACGTGGATGTCGGGATTGAGACCGAACTGGCCGCGGTTGATGTAGTTGTTGTGAACTGTTCCGAGACCGTCCTTGCCTGCGATGATCATGCTTTCCTTGTCAGTGCAGTAAGCGAGAGCCTTTCTGACATGTACGTTATTCAGGCCCGGCTTCTCCATGTTCATCGGGATGTAGAGCATGACGACGTCCGGTGTCTGTACCAGTTCGAGGTTGCTGTCAGCCTGGATTCTGTCGAGGTCTGTCGTGCTCGGGTCGATACATACGTCGATTTCGCCTGTCTGGAGAGCGATGAGTCTTGTGGAAGCTTCCTTGTAGAGCTTGAAGACGATTCTTCTGGTCGGAGCTGCGCCCTTTCTGTAGCCGTCATATCTTACGAAGGATACGTAGTCGCCGGGAACCCAGTTCTCGAGGGAGAACATACCCGAACCCATGTAGCAGCCTGTCTTCTCGTCCTTCTCGCATGCAGCCTTGCTGAGGATCGACATGCCTCTGTGAGCCATGAGAGTGATCCAGTCCTGGTTAGCCTTGCTGAGCGTGATCTGGACGTGTGTGTCATCGAGACATACGATTTCTGCGATATCTGCAACCTTCATCTTTGCGAATGAACTTGAGTGTGCCTTCTCGTATGTGTACTTGACATCTTCACTCGTGACTCTCGTTCCGTCCGTGAATGTTGCGTTCTCGGGGAGTGTGAACACGAATGTGCAGCCGTCGTCGGAGACTGTCCAGCTCTCTGCGAGTGCCGGGATGACGTCACCTGTATCGGGGTCGATGTCGACGAGTGTCTCGTGTGTGAGATAGAATGCCATCATGTTGGCATCAGTATTGGATCCCTGGGGATCGAGTGTTGTTATATCGTTGGCAACACCGATGATGATGGTATCCTTATACTTTACGTTTTCCTGGATTTCAGCTGACTTGACGCTTCCCGTATCGGTAAGTGTGCCGGCTGTCTCGACTGTTGATGAAGTTGTTGATGTCGTTGCTGCTTCCTTTCCGCCGCCGCAGAATGCAGACATCAGAACAAGCATCGATAACAGTAAAACGACTGCTGTCTTTTTCATAATCCTTTTCTCCTATATCTGTGTTTGTTTCATCTTTTCATGTTAACAACAAGTTAATCTTACGTTAAAAGCGGGTAAATAACCAATGATATTTTTACGATTTTACACCCGCAGAAAAAGAAAAATGAATCAAAACAAATCAGATGTCGGATTTTCTCAAAAGTGCAGTTTCAGTTCCGATAATCTGTCTATACGTAAATCCGCAATACCGTCAGAAAAAGAGACGGGCGTCAGAGCCCAGAGGCCGGAGCGTATCCAGACGGTCTTCATCCCGAGTCTGTGAGCCGGAGCGATGTCGTTGTCGAGTCTGTCACCGATCATCCACGCCTCGTCTCGCCGGCACCCGGCTTCATTGAGGGCCTTGAGGAAAATGCGCTCGTCGGGCTTTCTGAAGCCGCTTTCGAATGACGGCACTATGACGGAGAAGAAAGGAAGAAGGCCGTAGGAATCGAGTCTCCTCACAGTCCCTTCGGGCTGGTTTGCGATTATACCGAGTCTGTATCCCCTGCCCTTCAGGTACTCAAGGGTATCTTGGGCCTCGGGGAACACGCTCTCGTCTTCGCTCGGCCACGGCTTCTCTCTGAGGTGAAAGAATGCAGCGGCCCCGGAGTTGCCGTCCTTACCCGAAAGGTAGAGTTCTCTTCTCTTCCTTTCGAAATCACTGAATGACACACCGCTTCCTTCCAGCATCATCATGGCATGATGGTCGTAGGCCTTCCTTTCATCAACGAGTGTCGAACCTATATCAAAAAAGAGAGTCGTCATGATAAGAGAATAGCGCAGGAGAGAGGAAAAGAGAAATAGCCTGAGAGGCTAACACAGGTATCAGCGCACTCTCTATCATTGAGCTGTAAACCAGAAAACGGAGGTATGATCATGAGAGTCGACTACGAAAAGGTATTCAGGGCATTTCAGAAGTACATCGACCGCACATTCTGCGAAATGCTGCGATCCGACACGCTCAGAAAGGAGACAGAAGGCTATTATTCGAAGGGGGACAGGACAGCTGCGGCCTTCATGGAAAACATTGATGCAAGAAGAAAGATCGTCGAAGGATATTACCTCTCCGGCAGCGTCACGGAAGAGAGATTCCTCGACGTGTGCTGTGATATCGACAACGACCTCTACGACGACTACAAGGACATGTACGAACAAGGACATGTGCTCTGGGGCATTCCCCTCGAAAAGTATATCCTCGACCTACAGAGGATAACGGGTAAAAGGCCGGTCGCGGTCAGACGCTGGTGTCACCTGAGGGTCCTCTCGAAGTCCAATCCGGCACCGGATCCACCTGAAGACCTCTGGTGAGCCTCGCCTGTCCTTTCTGCTAAAATTGAATTTACTAAATTCGAATTTACTAAATCTGATTTGACTAAAAACAAGATAAAAGAAAGATTTTCTCACAAATCGGACCTTCAGCAATTTAAGGACTAGAAAGAAATGGGGAAAAAACAATATAATCGATGGCGATGGAAAGATGGCCGAGTGGTCGAAGGCACTTGATTCGAAATCAAGCAAGGGGCAACTCTTCGGGGGTTCGAATCCCCCTTTTTCCGTACAGTTGACTGCCTCCTTTTTTCGGGAGGCAGATTTTTTCAGACCTCATTCATCACCCAAAAGAACCATAATGTACTACCGGATTCACCCTGCATGGCATCTGTCATACAGATTGTCGGGAATATCTTTCCTCAATGACTTTTTCATCCGCTTTTTAACGAATTAACTTGAAGTTGCACCTTTTTGTTCTTAAATTATTCACTAAAGAGGAAAAGGAGTAATCAATGGTAATTAGAGAATCAGCGGAAGATTACCTGGAAGCCATACTGGTCATCACCGAACAGAACGGCCGTGCACGTTCCATCGATGTTGCAAAGCATCTGGGAATCACGAAGCCGAGTGTCTCCGTCGCAATGAAGAACCTCCGTACCGAGGGCTATATCGACATGGACAAGAACGGGGATCTGACCCTTCTTCCTGCCGGCCGTGCAATCGCGGAGAAGACGTATGAGCGTCATGTGACCATCCGTGATCTGCTCGTATCTCTCGGAGTGGATTATCAGACGGCGGCAAAGGATGCCTGCAGGATGGAGCACGCGATAAGCGACGAATCCTTCCTTGCCATCAAGAATCATGCGCAGGCAATGAGAAAAAAGATAACTGAATGACTATTTACACGGAGAGAGGTTTCCTATAAACTTCTCTCTGTTGTTTGAATCTGGAAAGGTGTCCGAGTGGTCGAAGGTGCACGATTGGAAGTCGTGTATGGTCAAAAGCCATCGGGGGTTCGAATCCCCCCCTTTCCGATTTTTGTCTTCTTAACCCTGTTCACGAATATAGCTGTATTCATTTCCTTCAGAATTAGGCCTATCTGTTCTTGATATACCTTTTAAGCTCATCATAGAAGTTTTCTCTTGTTCCTGCCATTACAACAATTATTGACAGACTGTCTGCTTCCATTACCCTGTATGCCAATTCATAATTGGTTTTGTTGTAGTAAATGTCATACCCATACAATCCGGAGAGATCTCCAGTTTTGGGTTCACCTATTGTGTAATCAGTACATATATCTTCAAGAGCCTTACCATAAAGAGCCTTCAGTTTCTTGTCCTTAATTTTTTTAATGAACTTTGCCGCCGGAGGAGAAAATTTTACATCACACATCATTAGTCATCCTCATTTCCGAAGACATCGTCCCAAGTTTCATACTTTGCCTTGCCTCTCGCAATTTCATCTGCTTCTGCAATCATTGCTTCAACTGCCGGTCTGATTTGAGACTGTCTTTTTCTGAATTCCTCCAGAAGTCTGTCTCCGGAATATCCTTCCTTCACAAGGTCTGCTAATATCTGTTCGGAAAAATCTCCACCATATCCAACTTTGATTGGGCGAATAACAAGTTCATCCCCATTAACCACACACTCCGCTTCACTCTCGAATCCAAGCATTTGGAAAAATCTTTGCGGTATAGTGATCTGCCTTTTTGATGAAATTGTAAGTATCTTTCTGTTTCTAGCAATATTTGCCTTACTCAAAGCTACAGTAGCCATATTATTACTCCTCAATCTATTTTTCTTTGTAAATAGTTTTTCTTGGTTTCTTTATTTCCAAGTTAATTTTAAAGCACTATAAACCCAAAATCAAGTCCAGAATTATGCAATTCGAGAAAAATCGCCACATAACAAAATGTGCACGATTGGAAGTCGTGTATGGTCAAAAGCCATCGGGGGTTCGAATCCCCCCCTTTCCGATTTTTTATGCCCCGGTTTGCCCTTCCATACCTGATCAGTCATCAAATGAATCAAATTCAGTTCCGTTATCTCCGGAACATGACGCCTCAATCTCTGCTTCAAGGGCAGCTCTGATGACGTCATGATTCGTTTCCATTTCCGGAGTGAAATCTCTCTTCAGAAGATCTGAAAGTGTAAGTCCTGATAATTCTTCTTTTTCAGTCATATATCCCTCCTATGCCCTTATTCCCGTCTCTTTTCTGTAGGCCTTGATGATTTCGTTCAGGAATTCCATATCCGAGAAGTCCCTGTTGTAGACGATTCTCGTCTCTCTCACCATCGAGAAGTTCTCGATAGGGAGTGCAACGACCTTTCCCTTCCCCAGTTCATCCTGACATGCGCTCCTGGGGAGTATCGAGACACCCATGTCCTTTCTGATGAGGTCCTTGATTGTTGCGATGTTGTCACACTCGAGGATGATATCGAAGGACGAGAGCGACTCGTTGTTGCTTTCTAAGGCACTCTCGAAGAGAGTTCTCGTTCCAGACTGCGCGGTACGGAGTATGAGTTTCTCCCTCTTGAGTTCCCCGATGCTTATGACGCTGTTTCTTGCCAGCGGATTCGTCGGACTCATGACGCAGACAAGATAATCCGTATCGAGCATCATCGACGAGAAGCGTGTGTCGAGAAGGGGGCCGTCGATTATCGCAAGGTCGAGTTCGTAGGATACGAGTTTATCATAAAGATTGTTTATGGTATCAGAAGTGAGGATTATTCTGAGGCCTTTGTGATTATTGCTGACAGAGGCAAGGGCCGCGGCCGTGAGGTTGCTCTCGCATGTGTGCGTGATCCCCACTCTCACAAGGGAGAGAATCTTGTTCTTTCCCTGCAGCTCGAGGAGCATCTTCTCATTCAGGGCATAGAGACGCCTTGCGTACTTGAGAACAATTTCACCCTCGGGAGTGAGAATAAGACCTGATTTGTTGCGGATTATGAGTTTATGGCCCACTTCCTCCTCAAGCTGCTTTATCTGATGAGATACCGCAGGCTGCGTCATTCCCAGCTCTTCTCCGGCCTTTGTGAAGTTCTCCTTTTCAGCGACCTTCATGAATGTGTTCATAAGTACACCGAGCATATACTCTATCAACTCCTTTTATTGACGATACCCCTCTGTATAATGAGCATTTATTATACAGTGGTTTCATATGCTGTCAATCATCAAATTTCACTCCGTCTCTTTCAGAACTGACGATTGGGAGATAAAATGAAAACCATGAAAGTACTTGTTCTCAATGCATCCCCGAAACCGAAAACATCAATCACACTCCAGAACTCCCTCTATCTCGAGAAGAAGTTCCCGTCCCTGTCCTTCTCCTACATCCACACAGGATGTTCCGTGAAGGCCAACGAGCAGAAGATTGACAGCACAGTCAGTGAAATGAGGGACGCCGACCTCATCGTCTTCTCCTTCCCCGTATATACATTCATAGCTCCGAGTCAGCTCCACTACTTCATCCATCTCCTGAAGGATAAGAATTATTCGTTCGAAGGAAAGAAGGCCACGATCATCACGACAAGCAAGCACTTCTACGACACGACTGCCCACAGATGGCTCGAGGAGAACCTCCTCGACCTGGACTTCTCATTCATCGAGGGACTCTCCCTCGACATGGAGGACCTTACGAAGGAGGAAGGTCAGAAGAATCTCACTTCCTGGTTCGAGAGAACACTCTGGGCGGCAGAGAACGGAATCTGGAAAACGGGGAGCAGAAAGGAGGAACTTCCTCCCCTTCCTGATATCACAATACCGTCTGTTTCCGGAGAGAAGAAGGACGATTATACGGTATCTGTCGTAGTCGACTACAGTGAGGGAAGGGAAAGACTCGAGAAGATGGTTTCATCCTTTGTCGCACGGTTCCCGTACAGGACAAGAATCGTCAATCTCACTGACTTCTCTTTCAAGGGAGGATGCCTGGGGTGCCTCAAGTGTGCGCTTGACGGGAAATGCGTCTACTCCGACGGTTTCAATAATCTTCTCGAGAACGAGGTGCTCTCATCCGACGGTGTCGTCTACGCCTTCACGATTACCGATCATTCGATGGGCCCCAGGTTCAAGAACTATGATGACAGACGCTTCTACAACGGACACAGGACCGTGTCCCAGTTCAAGCCCATCGGCTACATCATCAACGGACACCTCGAAGAGGAGGATAACCTGAGAACGGTTCTCGAAGCGAGAAGCGACGTCGGACGCAACTACCTCACGGGCCTTGCAACCGATGATGAAGAACTCGGGAAGCTCTCGCTTTCCCTTTCCTACGCACTCGAGAAGAAGTACGTGAAGCCGCGTACATTCTATGGCGTCGGCGGCATGAAGATATTTAGAGACCTCATCTGGGTGATGAGGGGAATCATGAGAGATGACCATAAGTTCTATAAGAAGTACGGCTTCTACGATTTCCCGCAGAAGGAGAGAGGAAAGATGATTGCACTCTGCTTCGTCGGCTCTCTCATGAGAAACAAGAAGCTCATGGCAAAGGGCGGAGCGATGATGGATGAGGGAATGCTCGCTCCCTACAAAAAGGTCATCGACAGCGTCTCGGACGGGAAATGATCATATAGGCGATAACGCAGATTATTGCGGAAAGAAGTGAACCCGACACCGTGGCAAGGCCCACGGGGAAAAGGTTATCGGGATACATCATAGACATCAGATACACTCCCGGTATCCTCATGAGTACGATTGCCGTGATATTGTGCATGAATGATATCCCGGCCCTGCCGACGGCACAGAAGTAGCCGCTGAATGCAAAGTGTATTCCGGCAAAGATCGTATCGAGGACATAGCCGCGGAAATACTGGGCTCCGCTTTTTATGACAGCTTCGTCGGACGTGAAGAGCGACACGACATTCTCGGCAGTGAACTGTGCGATAACTGAAACAATGACTCCAAATACGACAGCGACGAGGAGCGCCCAGTACAGGGTCTCCTTCGCCCTTCTTTCCTTCCCCGCCCCTATGTTCTGTGCACCTATTGCGGATACAGATGAAAGTATGGATGACGGCACGAGGAACAGGAATGATATGACCTTCTCGACAATGCCGACGGCAGCGGCATCCGTGAGGCCGCGTCTGTTCATTATGATTGTAATCACTATGAATGCAACCTGGATAAGTCCGTCCTGGAGTGCTATCGGGAAACCGACCTTGAGTATCGGGAAGATGACACTCTTTTCGGGCTTCAGGTCCTCCTTCGTTATGTGAAGCGTTCTTGCGTCGCTCTTTCTCAGGTGGACAAGTGCAATTACGACACTCCCCGCCTGGCTGATTACTGTTCCCAGAGCAGCTCCTGCAGGTCCGAGAGACAGAGGTCCCATGAAGACAATATCGAGTACGATATTGAGAATGCATGCGATGACGACGAAGAACATCGGCGTCCTGCTGTCCCCGAGTCCCCGGTAGATACTGCTTATTATGTTGTATGCAATGATGAAGGGAAGACCAAGGAAGCAGATGAAGAGGTAGCTTCTTGTACCGTCCACAGCCTCCTCAGGAGTACTCATCACAGTGACGACACCTCTGACAGAGAGAGTGAGAACAACTGTCATGACGACGGCGACGACGGCGAATATCGAGATGGTTCCGCCGATGGACTTCTCGGCACTTCGTCTGTCCTTTGCTCCGACTGCCTTCGATACGGCTACCGTCGTTCCCATTGCAAGACCGACTATCATGACGGTAAGCATGTGCATGACCTGACTGCCGACAGAGACAGCAGTGGTGCTGCTGACTCCTTCAAACTGTCCTATTATCAGAAGGTCCGCCATACCGTAGAGTGTCTGCAGAAAATACGAGACAAGATACGGCAGGGAGAATCTGATTAGATTCTTAAGTACGCTGCCCTGTGTGAGATCTCTTTCCATCCGGGTCATTTTCTTTCATAGGGGCATCCGATTTCAATACATACCGAAAGAAGAATCTCATTATCTTGTCGCATAGTGACAGAGGAGACCCCGAGAAGCTTTTCAAAGAAAAGAGCTTACCCTTCCCCTCAGACGGATAAGCTCAACTACGGAAGATTTCCCCACTGTATTAATCAATCCCACCTTTAAGGGTGGTTTTCCCTTTGATAGGATTATTATCACCGAAGATTGGAAATAACACAAATCAAATAATCCGATTTAACGTTAGATTTCAGTGCAGCTGTCTGACTTCTGACTTTACAGTTTCAGATCCGGTATCTTCTGATGCATCAAAAAACTGCCGGGATTTTCCGGCAGCCTGAAGGCAGTAAAAGAGAGAAGAATCTCTCCTTCTCTCTCCCCCCTTGAATTATTTGATAACTTCTTCCGTTTCGCCGTCGAAGAGATAGACGCTTTCGTACGGGATGTAGAAATCGAGTGAGCTGTCCATCTCGGGTGTATCGTGAGGATTGACCTTGAGAATGGCCTTGCTGCCCTGGATGTCGATGTAGACGTTTGTGTTGTCGCCAAGGAGCTCCGTGAGTTCGACTGTGCTCTTTAAAGTGCAGCTCTCGCCTTCGTCCTGGAGTGTGATGGCCTCGGGTCTGAAGCCGAATACGAGTTCCTTTCCCTCGTACTTCTTGAGATTCTCTGCACTGAGCTTCTTCGTAAGGTCGACGTCGTTCTCGCCGATCTTCACATGGCCGTTCTCGAGAACTGCCCTCACGAAGTTCATCGGAGGCTCTCCGATGAAGCCTGCAACGAAGACGTTGACAGGATTGAAGTAGAGCTCGTACGGAGTTCCGACCTGCTGTATATAGCCTTCCTTCATGACGACGATTCTGTCTGCCATCGTCATGGCTTCAGTCTGGTCATGCGTGACGTAGATTGTGGTGGCTCCCGTCTTCTTGTGGATTTCGGTAATCTCGCTTCTCATCGTTACACGCTGCTTTGCATCAAGGTTGGAGAGAGGTTCGTCCATGAGGAAGATGTTTACCTTTCTGATGATAGCTCTTCCGACTGCAACACGCTGTCTCTGACCGCCGGAGAGTGCCTTCGGAAGTCTGTCGAGGTATTCCGTGAGGCCGAGAATTCCCGCGACGTTCATGACCTTCTCTTCAATGACATCCTCGTCGACTCCCTCGAGGGTAAGACCGAATGCGAGGTTGTCATATACTGTCATCTGGGGATAGAGGGCGTATGACTGGAATACCATTGCGATTCCCCTGTCCCTGGGGCCCTTCTCGTTGGCTCTCTCACCGTTGATGAGGAAGTCTCCCTTGCTGATATCCTCGAGTCCTGCAATCATTCTGAGCGTCGTACTCTTACCGCAGCCGGAGGGGCCGACGAATACGATGAACTCTCCCTTGTCAATCGAGAGGTTGAAATCATGGACAGCGTGGAAGCCGTTCGGGTAGATCTTGTTTATGTCCTTGAAAATGAGGTATGGCATTACTCGCCTCCTTTAGCTTTTTTCTTTGCGTCCGCCACTATCTTCTGTCCCACGTGCTTCATCTTTATGAACAGCAGGTCGTAGCAGAGATAGAAGAGTCCGAATGAGAAAGGTTCCTCAGCGGTGCTTTCTCCGGTCAGTTTATAGAGTACGGTATTCAATGCCGCGTATGTGCAGTAGACGCAGAACATGACCAGAAATGCGTAGAGCACATTGAATATAAGTGACATGAAGCCCTTTCTGGGGAACATCATCCACTTGTCGTTCGACCCGGGAGGGTCTGCGAGGAACCTGAATATGTTATTCTCCAGGATATCCTTCACGAACCCCATGATGACACAGGTGACGAAGATGAGGTCGAGGGTTGCAAGATATACTCCGAGTCCCCAGACCACGAAATAGCAGACAACACCGCTGAACCAGAACTTCAGGAGAAGAGCCTTGGATGTCGACGTCAGTTTCAGGCCCGACTTCGACTTGTACCTGTTGAGCTCTTCTGCCGAATACTCGGGAGTATTCTCCTCATTGGCGTTGACGAGTTCCTCCACGAGCTTCTTCTTTTCGGTGTAGTCGACTCTTTCCTTCTTCGCCATCAGTCCTCTCCGGAGATATCGATAGCCTCCATCGAATCATAGGAATCGATTTCGACCGATGTGTTGATCTTCTTCAGGAGCTTCGAGTAGACAGGAAGCAGTGCAACGAGTGCTGCAGAGACGCAGAGAAGGATGACATGAGTGTAGAGCATGCTGTATGCCTTCATCATGTAGTCCTGTACCTTGATTGCATTAACTTCGGCGTTGACTGCACTGTAGATGAGTCCCCTGTAGCGGATGTCGGCGTAGATTATTACTGCCGTCATCACGAAGAGGAGAACGAGCATCGGCTTGTTCACGGGCTTCCTGTGCTGGAACGTGTTGAGGAAGCAGACAAGGCTCAGGATGGAGAAGAGCATTGTCACGAAGCCGCAGAGTCCCATGCCGCTGCCCTGGATCTTCGCTGTCGTATCGGAAATGCATGTGAGATTCAGTGCATAGTAGAGGAATGTGATGAGATACATCAGAAGCGGAATGCGGTGGGGGTTGCGCTTGAGCGAAACGACCGTCTTCCTCATCCACTCTTTAAATCCTTTTTTCTTCTGTGCCATCAGTCAGCCTCCTTGACGATTCTCTGGGTCGTCTCCTTGTCGAAGAAGTGCATTCTGTCGAATGA
>CAZGNN010000010.1:0-17633 GCA_964527335.1 uncultured Spirochaetaceae bacterium
GGAGCCCGGACTTTCCTCTGTATTTCAAGCGATTACTTCCAGGGCCTGGAAAAGACCTGAATCAGAAATCCATATCTGCGTCATCGGAAACAAGAAGTTCGCTGTCGTCCTCGCTGCTCTCTTCCTGTGCACTCTCGCTGCCCTTGGAGATGGACTTGAGCATTTCGATGTCGTCGAAGATGTAGTTCTTCTCCTCTTCCGGAGGAAGTGTGTCATCGAAGTAGATGAGACGCGAGCAGTACGGACATGTTCCGACTTCGTCCTTGAGCTGGCCGAGTCTGAGGTCAATCACGAACTGCATCGGGAGAACAGTGTTGCAGCCCATACATACCTGTCCCTTGACAGGAACAAGACCTTCCCCGTTCTTCTTCTTTGCGATGTTGTAGAACTTCTGGAAGAATTCCTCGTCGATGACTCCGCCCTTGATGGATTCGATTTCGCTGTCGAGTGCGCTGATCTTGCTGTCGATATCTGCAACCTCTGCTTCGACAACTGCCTTCTTCTCGTTGACCTTGCCGGTGAGTTCGCTGACAGTCCCGTTCTGCTCGGCGATTCTGCTCTCGAGTTCCTTCACCTGCTCTTCCTTCGCCTTTCTTGCGGTAAGGAGAGACTTGGAGCGTGCCTCGGCCTCGTTGATCTGCTTTGTCATAGCCTCGAATTCGCGCTGTGTCGAAAGTGTCTCGACGACCTTCTGGTATTCTACTGCCTGATTCTCGGCATCCGTATACTGTATAGCAAGACTCTTCTCTTCGCTCTCTGCCTGTCTGAGATCCTCTTCATAGCCGTTGAGGATTTCCGTTGCCTTGTTAAGGGCACTCTCATCCTCTCTGAGAGCCTCGGGAATCATATCCCTCTGATTTTCGAGATTCAATTTTTCAGTGATAACGCTCTGAAGTCTGATCAGACATTCAAGCTTCTTGTTCTCTGCCATTTTTATCTACCTTCTCCAACAAAAACCTATCATATAGGATTTTGGAAATATGTTCTACTTCTTTATCAGCTCCAATCCTTCAATTGTCTGCTTCTCTTGGGGTGTCTGAGACGTCTCAGTGCCTTCGCTTCGATCTGTCTGATTCTCTCTCTCGTCACATCGAAATAGAGACCGACCTCCTCGAGCGTGAGTGCATAGCCGTCGTCGAGACCGAAACGCATGCGCAGTACTTCCTGCTCTCTCTCCGGGAGTGTCGAGAGAAGCTCTCTTATCTTGTCCTGGAGAAGCTTGTAGGCTGTCTGGTTAGCAGGGTTCTCGGCGTCCTTATCCTCGATGAAGTCGCTGAGTACGCTGTCTTCCTCCTCACCTACCGGTGTCTCGAGAGAGATAGGTTCGCGGGCAACGCTCTTCACTGTCTTGACCTTGCTCTCCGGCCAGTCAAGCATATCTGCTATCTCCTTGTCGGTCGGCTCGCGTCCGAGAGTCTGCATGAGCTGTCTCGACACCCGTACGACCTTGTTTATCTGCTCGATCATATGAACAGGCACACGGATTGTCCTTGCCTGATCGGAGATGGAACGGGTTATTGCCTGTCTTATCCACCAGGTTGCGTATGTGGAGAACTTGAAGCCCTTCGCATACTCGAACTTCTCGACTGCCTTTATAAGACCGATGTTTCCTTCCTGCACGAGGTCGAAGAACTGGAGTCCCCTGTTCGTGTACTTCTTTGCAATTGACACGACAAGCCTGAGGTTTGCCTTGATGAGTCTGTCCTTCGCAAGCTTGAGGATGGTCTGGCCGTACTGGATGTTCTTCACGTTCTCGAGTACGGTGTCCGTCGAACACTCGAAGTCGTTCTCTATAGTCCTCAGTTCCTTCTCGGTGAGCTGGAGGTCCTTGATGAGTTCCTTTATATCGTCGGAGGAGAGGCCGAGTGTCTGCTCTATTGCCTGGGCCTTGCTTCTTGTCGCGAGGTCACGTCCGAGCTGCCTCAGTTCACGGGTAGAACTTATCCTGAGCTTAGATTCGATTTCCTTCTTCTTCGCCGTGCATTCGATGATCGTGTTCTTCGCATTGAGGAACATCTGCGTGAGGGCATCGATTTCCTCCTGCTGGAGTTCGATGGATCCCACCCAGTCCGTGACGGGGATATACTTGTTGGACTCGAGGCTCTCTATCTCCTTCTCGGCATCCTTGAACTTCTTCGCAAGACTCTGCGAGATGTTCATGTTCTCCTTCTTGAGTTCGTTGTGAAGCTTCTGGATGGCGTTCTCGAGCTCCTGGGGCTTCATGTCCTGGTGCTCCTCTCTGAACTTCTGGTCCTTCTCCTGGGCGATGATGAGGATCGAGGAGTTTCTCTCCTCCTCTTCCTTCTTTATGTCGGCCTGGATCTGTCTGTTCTCGCGGATGGCATAGCGGCGTGAAGCCTCCCTGCAGAATTCGATCCACTCCTCTCTTGTTTCGAAGTCGGATCTCTTCTTTCCTTCATATATCGGGGACTTCTCGTTCGGATGTCCGCCGAGCCTGTCGAGGAGTTCCTCGCGCTTACGGAGGATTGCCTTGTAGCTCTCGCCGTCGTCGCCTGCGAGAAGCACCTTCTGCTTCTCCTCGTTGTAGTCGGCAATCTGACGTGCGAACTCCTTACCCAGTGCGTCCTTGTAGTTGAGGTTGTATCTCTTCTGGACGGAAAGGAATTCCTTTATGTCCTCGGGAGAGAGCGCATCCTCGCTCTCCTCGTCTATCTTCGTGTTGATCTGCTTGATGACGGATGTGAAGAAGGAAATGAGAATGCCGCTTTCCCTGATGACGGAGTTGACGATCATCGCACCCTTCTCCATCTGCTTTGCAAGCTCGACTTCCTGTTCGCCCGTGAGAAGCTTCTCGTTTCCGATTTCCTTGAGGTATAGTCTGATGGGGTCATCCTGGCTTGTGTCGTACTTGGCAGCTGCCGTATGGCCGGAGCGGTGTTCGGATGTGGTGTCGCTGAATGAGGAGATATCGATGAAGCGTTCGCTGGTCTCGGCATCCTCATCGGTGCCTTTCCACTCGTTCATGTTCTCTTCGGGGAATTCCTCCTCCCCTTCCTCTTCTTCCTCGTCTTCGTCGTCCTCGTCCTCTTCTTCCTTCTTTTCCTTCTTCTTCTCGGACGGGTAATCGTCTTCGGCGACTTCCTTCTCTATCTCGTTGAGTTCATCGACTGTCGGGTCGACGTCGTCGAATTCGTCGTAGTCCTCGCTGAGGGGGATGTCGTCATCGCTCTCCTTTGCGGAGAGATCGGCTTCAGTGGGCTCCTCGTCATAGTCGTCGACTTCATCTTCCGTCTCGACGTACCTGATGTTCCTTGTCTTCACGGCTTCGATGATTTCATCGTTGCTGAATGCCTTGCCGTAGCTCTTTCTGGCCGTGATGATGTCCACGAGCGTGATGTAGCCCTTGTCCTTGCCGAGTTTTTCAAGACTCAGAAATAATTCACTGGATAGAATTTCTTCTGCCATTTACTCTGTATCGCTCCTTGATGGGGAACTGTTGAGTCTGCTCTTCAGTTCCGCAATCTTTTTGTCGTAATCAATCTTCTTCTGCATGATATCCTTCAGGGTGTCCATGTCATCCGTCCCGATATCATAAATCTGTCTGTCCAGAACCGCGCGCTTTCTCTCATAGGAACGAAGAGATATCTTGTTAATAACTTCTTCCATTGCTTCGGGTCTCGTTTCCGTGAATTCCTTCAGGGCGTAAGACGAAGACACATAATCCCTTAGTTCTTCATCATTCACGTATGTGAGAAAGTTCGAATCTGACTGGACGTCGTCTCTGAGGGCATTCTCCAATGCCACGTATAGTCTCTGTGCCTCGATATCTTCCAGGTCACCGAAGCTTATGCGGCTGCGGTACACGCGGAAGAGGTCCCTGTGGTTACACAGGTAGAGCATAGCATAGAGGTCTATCGACCTTCCGTTTGCAAGCTCCGTGGGGTTGATGAGTGTTTTTGTCTCCTCCTTCTCCTCTTCCCTGTAAGCGGGCTGGAGATTGATTTTCCTGAGGTCCTCCCTTATCGAATCCTCGTCAAGACCCAGCAGTGACGAGAGAGAAAGTATGTAGCTGTCACGCTCCACTTCACTCTGACACTGACCAAGATATTCACCGAGGCTTCTCACAAAGTCGGATTTTCCTCTCGCATTCTTTATATCATAACGAGTTAAGCTGTTTTGCACAAGGTAGTCAAAACCCGTCACATAAGGCTCGAATTCCTCTTTTACACCTTCAACCCCTCTTTTCTCGAGGAGTTCCGATGCATCCTTGGTGCTTCTGAGCTTATGGACCTTCTGCTCGAGCCCGTTCTGGTTGAGTATTCCGATGGCCCTCACCGTCGAATTCTGTCCTGCCGCATCGCTGTCGAAGAGCATATGGAAGCACTCTATGTGAGGGTACCACTTCTTCATGTTCCTGCACTGCTCGAGTGTGAAAGAGGTACCGAGGGACGCAACTGCGGATGTGTATCCTGCCTGGTGCATTGCCATGACGTCGAAGTTGCCTTCGCAGAGTATGGGGTCATACTTCTTCTCGGCTATTGTCTTCTTCGCTTCGAAGAGTCCGAAGAAGTTCTCCTTCTTCTGGTAAATCACGGTCTCGGGAGAGTTTATGTATTTGGGAGCCCTGTCGGAGCCGGAGAGGTCCCTCCCGGAGAACGCAATCGTGCGGCCCTGCCTGTCGCGGATGGGGAACATCAGACGGTTTGCAAATAAGGGCCACTGCCTGTTCTTCTGCGAGAAGAAACCGGAGGAAGAGAGAAACTCATCCGAGTAGTTCTTGCTTCTGAGGAAAGAATACAGCCACTGCGGAGATGACGGCGCATACCCGAGCTGAAAGGTCTCTGTCATCTCGTCGGATACGTTACGCTTTTTCAGATACTCCCTCGCGCTTTCGGCTTCTTTGCTCTGGAGCAGAAGATAATGGAATGCCTTCTGCATTCTCGAATAGAGGTCGTACATTGCCTCCCTCTCGTCACGTCTCTTCTTCGCTCCGGGGTCAGATGAACCGGACACTTCGAGTTCGACACCCGCTCTCTTTGCGAGGGTCTCGACTGCAGACGAGAAGTCCAGTCCCTCCTTCTTCATGACAAGCGAGAATATGTCGCCGCTTTCGTGGCAGCCGAAACAGTAGAAAGTGCCCCTTTCGTCGTCGATCTTGCACGACGCAGTCTTTTCGTTGCCGCCGCCGTGGAACGGACACTTCACCCATTTCGAACCTCCCTTGAGCTCTATATGGGCATAGTTCTCCATCACCTCCGATATGCTCAGACGGCGTCTTATCTGTTCAATAGTGTTATCTGAAAACCTTGGCAACAGTCTACTCCATTATCAAATATAAACAGAAACGTCCCGAATGGGAAAGAAAAAATTTATTTATTTGAGTTTCGGCTTCCTGAGTATTAATGCCGGAGGATTCTTCTCCCCCCTTCTGAGGCGCTCCTCGATTTCCTTCTTCGTTATCTTGCGGCCTCTGTTTATCCCCCTGCAGTACCCCGCTTCCTCGTCCCACTTCTCCCTGGACTCCATGATGCTCTTCCAGAAGGGATATGTACGGCACTGCTCGGGGCGTGCCTCGTAGACCGAACAGCCCTTATCGGAGAGAAACTCGCAGTCATAGTTCTTCCTCTCCGTCAGCGACACAAGATAGTGTGTGCCGTAATCGACGAGTCTGCAGTACTGCTTTATGAATGTTTCCCTGTCGAGTGAGAAATACTTCATAAGCCTCTCTATATCGTTCTCCGACAGAAAGACGTAGCCCGGCTCGACCGAGCAGCAGTAGGAGCACATCTGGCATTCGAAATTAAGTCCTTCGTCGTAAAACACAGTAACCTCAATATAAAAGGCCTTCGGTAAGGAAGGCCTCAAGTTGGAGAGAGAAGGATTCGGACCTTCGAAGGCTTAGCCAACAGATTTACAGTCTGCCCCCTTTGACCGCTCGGGAACCTCTCCAAACAACACGACTATTTAAAAGTAATCGGCCACTTTAGTCAATAGACTTTGAAAAGAAAAACGAAGTTTTTTAAGCCGCACATCATAACTTTTTCAGATGCAACAACTTACTTTGAGGCTATCTTTCTCTGTATCTCCTCGTAGACTGCAGGTGGTACGAGAGAGCTGAAATCGACACCGTAACGAAGGAATTCACGGATGGATGTGGAGCGTACGAAGAGATTGTCTTCGTCTGCCGACAGATACACCGTTTCGACATTCGGGGCTATGAATCTGTTGTTGAGTTCGAGTTCATGTTCGTACTCGAAATCCCTCGAGTCCCGGAGTCCCCTGATGATATAGCCGCATCCGTGGTCGACGGCATATTTCACCGTCAGCCCCTCCCAGCTGGCGACAGAGACGTTATCAAAAGAGGAAAGGGAGCGTTGAATCATGTCAACACGCTCCTGGGGCGTAAAGAGTGTCTTCTTCGACATGTTGACGCCGACGAGGACGACAACTTCATCGAAAAGCAGGGAAGCTCTTCTTATTATGTCGACGTGTCCGTTCGTGATGGGATCGAATGTTCCGGGGAAGAGAGCCTTCTTCACTGTTTCAGACTCTCCACATAGTTCTTGAAGCCGTTGTAGCTGTCCTTGTTCTCGACTTCTATCTTCTTCACGATCGTGAACTTCCCGTCTTCTCCCTTTCTGCATACCGCGAAGGAACCGGAGCCTATATAGCTTATGGTCTCGTCATCAGAAAGATGTTCCTCGCTCTTTATCCTCTCGAGCACACAGTCGAAGTGCGCGTAGCCTGTTGCAAGAGAGAAGCAGTCAGCTATTGTCTGGATCTTCTCTCCGCATATGCAGCAGTTATCCAGCGGTTCTATGACGGTCTTCTGCGGCATGAGGGGAATCGAGGAGTGATGGGAATGTGCAAGCGGAGCTCCGCTTACCTGGCTGAGAGTCGAGAAGCCGGAGATGGCCTGGGCCTTCGCCCTTCCCTTCTTCCTGGCCTTGCCCTTTCCCTGGGCCTGCTTTCCGCCGCCCTGGCAGCCGTTCTTTACCCCTTTACCCTTACTCTTGTTATTTGCCCCTCTGGGCTTTCTGTTAGTTGTCTGATCCACTCTCTCTGTCCTTAAAATCTGTAAGATGCGCCGACTGAAGCACCGAGTTCGAATCCGGGTTTCTTTACCGACCACTCGGCTGTGAATTCACCGAAAACGGAGAAGTTCTCCGTAATGCGGTAAGAGGCACCTGCGGCAGCTTCGAGAAGCAGTGATGTCTGACCCTTGTTCTGACCGACACCGATTGTCATACCAAGACCTGCTCTACCGTAGAAGTCCCAGTTACCGTCCGTGAGGAATGTCCACTTTGCATAGACACCTGTCTGCATATATGCGCTGAGGTCATACTGAGTCTTGAGGCCGGCACTCCATGAGTCATTGAAGAGAGCCTCGGCACGGATGCCGAATCCTGCGACAAACGGCTTATCCCAACCGCCTGTGATATTGAACTTCGGCTCTGCTACTGCACTGATTGACCAGCCCTTGAAGGATGAAGCCTTCTCTTCTGCCTTTACGGAAGGAGCAGCAACAGCCTCGACAACAGAAGTTTCAGGTTCTGTTTCCTCTGTCTTTATCTCTTCCACAGCAGGAGCACTCTCTTCAGCAGCAACAACGGTCTCTTCCTTTTTCGGGAACATATCCAGCAGATACTTCGCTTCAGTCTCGACAACAGGGAGAATCGAATATAGATATTCCTGAGTCTGCTCCGGGTAGTTCAGTGTCACGGTATTACCGTCGATTGTGTAAGTTATGAAAGCCGCTTCAGCAGGGTATGCCTGGCATGCCATGACGGCAACAGCCGCGATGTCGGCATAGCTTACGCCTTCGGGAATCGTGAGGGATGAGTATGTGTCAGCGATTACGATATCTGACGAATAGCCGTTATAGGAATATGTGAACGAGTAGTACGGTTTCTTCTCTTCTGCAGTTTTGACTTCTGCCGGAACAGCAGCAGTTTCCTCATTCGTGGAGTCTTCAGCCTTTACGGTTTCCTCGGGAAGAGTCACGAGAACAATGCTCTCCTCCTCACCGGATGGTTCATCAATTGTGACGACAGCAGTTTCGACTGTCTTTGTCTCTTCGGGAGTTACATCTTCTGCGGGAGCAGATTCACTGGAGGAAGAATCAGCGACGGCAGCAGGAGCCGTGAGAGGTGCGTCTTCCCTGTCTTCAGCCCTTTTCTGTGCCGATTCCGGAGCCGGAACGACTACGACCGGTTCGATGTTCGAGTTGCTCTCACTTGTGAGCAGAGACTGTACGATACCTGTATTTTCACTTCCGTCCGTCTTTTTCCTGCATGACGGGATAAGAACAAGGACAGAACATATAATGACCAGAAGCAGTATATTTTTCTTCATTTCAATTTTCCTGTTAATGATTTTCCTTCTAAATAATAAGCATTGGAAGAACTTAATTCAATTTAAGACGGTTAATTTGTGCGCTCAAGGCAACAATCAGGTCTGATTTGTCTGAAAGCAGACAGCTCTGCACTCCACGAGAAGCTGCTGACACTCAGAATGTGAATCTGACGCCGACGGATCCGCCATATTCAAAGCCGTTATTCTGTGACCACCTGACTGTTCCTTCACCGAAAACGGAGAAGAGATCGGAGACTGAATAAGAGCATCCGAGGGCTCCCCTTGCGGCAAATGAAATGTTTCCGGAGTTATCTGCAATACCGAATACTCCGCCACCTCCGAGGAGAACATAGAAATCTGCCTTTCCTGCATTCACTGGCGTCCATCTCAGGTATGCTCCGCCCTCGATATTATGATTGAAGTCATATGCCCCCTCAAGGCCGATAGCAATGCTCTTCGTGAATGCGGCCTCGAATCTGAGTCCGGCAATGAAGCCGAACTTATCGACACCGAATGTGGTGACCGACTTTGAATAAACAGGAGTAGCGACAGCAGAAACCGAGAAATGTCTCATCTTCTCTGTCTTCGCAGTTACAGCTGCAGGCTCATCTGTCTTCGTCTGTACAGCAGAGACAGCTTCAGTCTTTTCCTCTGTTACAGGAACTTCGGCTACAGTTTCAGCTTCAACTGGTTCAGTTACCATAGCAGTATCACTTGGAGTCTCTTCAGAAGGTGCAGCCTCAACTACAGCAGAAGGAGTTTTCTCTTCACTCTTTACACTCTGCTTTCTGAATCTTGAGATAAGCTTCATTGCTTCTGTTCCGAGAACCTTCACTGCAGAGAGGAGGAAATCATCCGTCTGTTCGGGATAGCAGAGAGTAAGAACATCACCCGAGAGGGAATAAGTTACATAAGATGCTTCAGCTTCATATGCTGATGCAATCATGGAAGCGAGAGTGGCAATATCATCTTCCGTCATGCCTATGGGAAGTGTGGCCGTTGCATGATCCTTATAGACAGTGACATCTGTCTCGACTCCCATAAATGTCAGCTTCTGGCTGTAGACAGGATTATCTTCAGCCTGGAGTACAGGTTCCTCAACTGCAGCCACACTCTCCTCTTCAACATAAAGAGGATACTTATCGAGGATAGCTTCGGCCGCGGATGCGACATAGCCGATAACAGAGGATAGGTATTCGTCACTCTGCTCGGGATAAGTCAGAATCACGGTATTGTCCGTTATATCATAAATGATGAGGGAAGACTCTTGAGGATACGATTTCTCTATCATTCCGGCTACCGCCTTTATATCCTCGAAGCTTACGCCCTCCGGAATCGTGAGCGACGCCATCGTGTTGTCGATTACGACATATGATGAGTATCCGTTATATGAGAAATAACCTTCATAGAAAGGTCTGTCTTCAGCCTCGACAACAACTGTTTCCGGAGATACCGGTTCCTCAGCTGCAATCACAGCAGCAGTTTCTTCAGTTTTCTCCTCACTCTTTTCCTCTTCGATTACGACCTCAACGGTATCATCGGCACTGTCTTCGACCGTGACAGTCTCGACTACCGGTTCAGAAATCACGGGTGACGGAGCAAAGACTTCATCGCTGTCGTCACTCTTCACAGATGCGGTCTTTGTCTCTGTCTTTGACTCCGTAACGACCGGAGTAGACTCAGATGAAGCAGATGATGAAGTATCTGAATTCTTCTTGCATGAAACAGAAAGCAAAAGAATCGAACACAATAGAGCTAAAATAACCAGTCCTGCGGTTTTTCTGTTCTTCATTAAAAATTATCCTCTGGAAATTGTCTTTCAACATAATAAACTGCAGTGGGCTTTTGTGCAATTGAAAGACGAAGGGCTGCAGTTTCCCGCAGCCCTTCTACAGCTAATCTTCAGATAATCAGAAAGATACCTTCAAACCGAGTGTTCCTCCGACCTCCCACTTTAAGGAAGAGGACCACTCGCCGACACCCTCTGCAAAGATCGAGAAGTTATCGTTAATGTTCCAGTCAACACCGAGACCTGCCTCTGCATAGAAGCCGTTCGGGATGTTGTTCTCACTCTTGAGGCTGAACATTCCTCCTCCACCTGCAAGAACGTAGAAGTCGAAGTTCTTGACGGATGCGACTGTAAATCTGACGTAAGCGCCTGCTTCGATGAACTGACTGAAGTCGAACTGCCCCTTGAGTCCGATACCGAAGGAACCGAGCTTGCATTCAGCCCTGAGAGCAGCATCTACATCGAGAGGATTCCAGCCCTTCTGAGCCTTGAACTCAGGAACATACTTGGCTGTTCCGGAGACTGCAACAGAGAATCTCTTTACCTTCTCCGCCTTATCATCAACTGCAGGAGCAACAACAGGTGCAGGAGCTGCTTCAGCAGGCTTTGCCTCTGCAACTGCAACGGGAATTGTCTCAGTCACTACAGCAGGTACTGTCTCTCCGGTCTTTGTCTCAACTGCTGCGGGAGCTGTTTCGAGAGGAGTTTCAGCCTTCACTGAAGCAACTGCTGTCTCGAGAGGAGCTTCCTCCACTGTCAGCGGATACATATCCAGGAGTGCCTCGGCATCCTTTTCGAGGTATGTGAGAGCAGAGGCAAGATATTCAGCTGTCTGCTCGGGATAGTAAACAGTGAGTGTGTCACCTTCAATACTGTATGTAAGGAGTGAAGCCTCTGCCGGATAGCTTTCGGCAACAATGGCTGCCACTGCCGCTATATCTTCCTCACTGACGCCTTCAGGAATCGTGAGAGTAGCTTCAGTTGAAGTGACAGTGATTGAGGCTGAGTATCCGTTATAGGAGAATGCCACGGCAAATGAGAATCCCTCTTCTCCTGTAGAAACAGCTTCTATTGCAAATTCGACACTGGAGCTTTCTTCACTCTCCGGTGCAGCTTCATCAAGAAGTGCGATAGCTTCCGTCCTCAATGTATCGACTACAGCAAGAAGGAAATCATCAGACTGCTCGGGATATGTGAGAACAAGTTTGTCCCCTTCAATACTGTATGTCACGAGAGATGCCTCTGCCGGATACTCGCTTCCGATCAGTGCAGCAACAGCTGCGACATCGTCAGCTGTAATCCCTTCGGGAAGAGTGACTGTTGCTCTTGTGCTGTCGACGATGAGTGTCGTCGAGAGAGAGCCGTATGTGAGGGTATCTGCATAGACATGAATCTCTTCAGTCTCGGTTACAGCCGTTTCCATGGTTACATCTTTCACTGCAACTGCTTCTTCCTCGACTACCTCTGTTGTGTAAGAGTCAAGAAGAGCCATTGCCTCTTTCCTGAGTGCTTCAACAGCAGAAAGCAGGAACTGAGACGACTGCTCGGGGTATGTGAGAACAAGAGTGTCACCGTCGAGGGCATATGTCACAAGTGATGCCTCTTCCGGGAATGCAGCGTTGATAACTGATGCTACAGCAGCAATTTCCTCTGCCCCGATTCCCTCGGGAAGCGTTACGGATGCACTAGTACTGTCAACAGTGACTGTTGTCGTGAAACCGTCATATGTGAGTGTATCGGAATAGACATGAGTCTTCTCTTCAACCGGAGTATCTGTTACAGCCGGTACTTCTGCTTCAGCAACTACTGTTACTGCAACAGGTTCTTCGGTCTTTGTCTCTACCGGAGCTTCAGTTTTTGTTTCAGATGCAGGAGCAGCGACAGGAGCTGTCTCCTCTGTCTTTACTTCGCTCACCTTCTCTTCTGTCTTTGTCTGAGCAGGTTCTTCTTTCTTTGTTTCGGCTGCAGCTGTCTTTGTTTCAGTGACAGGTGTTTCAACTTTTGTCTCCTGAGGAGCGGCAGTCGCAGTTGTTTCATTCTTCTTGCAAGACGACACAAGGAAAAGGATGGAACATAATAAAAGCAATACTAATAATCCCTTAGATTTCGTATTCATCAATCAATCCTTATAAGTTTTTTCAGCTTTGTATATTAACCTCTGTTTAAACATAATTCAATTTAGGTGGTTACAAATATTCTGACAGATAGTTATCCTTTCCCTTCCGGCAAAAGTTAAGGGCCGCCTTTTACAGCGACCCGAAATCTGAATATCAGATGATGAATCAGAACTTGATCTTTGCACCAACTGTAGCGCCAGCTTCAAGACCAGGATTCTTGAATGAGTACTGAACACCACCCTCAGCGAAGATTGAGAACATGTCAGTAATCTTGTATTCGAATCCGAGACCGGCTTCAGCAAGACCGGAGAAGGTACCTGCGTTGTTTCCGAGTCCGAATGTAGCACCGCCGCCGACGAGGAAGTATACATCGAACTTCTCGTTGGATACGAATGCATACTTAGCATAAAGAGCAGCCTGTACATAGGAGCTGAGATCGAACTGTCCCTTGAGACCGACAGCGAAAGCACCAAAGCTGTAATCTGCTCTGAGACCGAATCCAGCAACGAACGGCTTGTCCCACTTGCCGGAAAGGTTGAACTTCGGAGTAGCGGCAAGAGAAATCGAGAAGTTCTTAGCCTTTGCTGCCTTTTCGTCAACTGCAGGAGCGACAACCGGAGCAACCGGTGCAGGAACTTTGGTCTCTTCAGCTGCGACAGGAGCTGTCTCTGCAGGCTTTGTTTCCTCAACTGCTGCGACAGGAGCTTCGACCTCAGCCTCTTCTGCTTCAGCCTTGACAACCGGAGCCTTGGCTGCGTCGATCTTGTCGATGAGAGCCATAGCCTGTGCCCTGACAACATCAACTGCTGCAACGAGGAACTCTTCTGTCTGCTCAGGATAGTAGACTGTGAGTACATCGCCGTCGAGAGAGTATGTGAGGAGAGATGCTTCTGCAGGATACTGAGCTGTAATCATCTCAGCTACTGCTGCGACATCTGCTGCACTCATGCCTTCAGGAAGTGTGAATGTCGAATATGTCGTGTAGACTGCTACGCTGGATGCGACATCCTTGTAGACGAGTGTCTCTGCATATACAGCCTCTTCAGCCTTCTCTTCTACAGGAGCCGGAGCTGCTTCTACAGGAGCTTCTGCAACTGCTGTCTCTGTCTGAGCCGGGAGCTGGTCGATGATGGCAATTGCCTCGTCTCTGAGAACTGTGAGTGCTGCAGAGAGGAATTCGTCGGACTGCTCAGGATAGCTTACTGTGACGATACCGCCGTCGACCGAGTATGTGAGGAGAGATGCCTCTGCCGGATACATGTAGTTGACGAACCATACGACTGCATCAAGATCCTCTGCTGTCATTCCTTCAGGAATTGTGAAGGAAGCTGATGTGTTGTCTACGACGATTGTTGATGTGACACCCTTGTATGTGAGTGTGTCAGCATAGACGTGAGACTCTTCTGCCGGAGCTGCTTCGATTTCCTCTGCGATGACGACTTCGAGCTGGTCGTTGATTTCGTCGAGGTCCTTCTGGAGTTCAGCAACGAGTTCATCGATATAAGCTGTGACATCCTTGTCGAGTTCGTCGAGAACGTTGAGTCTGTAATATGTGCCGCCGACATAATCGCCGTCGAAGTAGATTACGAGTGTTCCCTCTTCCGGTACGTCATAGTAGACGTTCTCGAGGTATGCGCCGTACTCTGCAACCATCTCAGCCATGAATGCGTCGATGTCAGCCTTTGTGACATACTGTGTCGGGTAGACGATTGTGCACTTGTCTTCTTCGAGTGTGACTGAAGCATATGCCAGGTCACGGTAGTTGAATGTGCATCTGATTGTGCCGTCTTCGTCGACTGTGAGGTCGATACCTTCGATGATCTCACTTGCAGTGTCGATAACTTCGTCAATCTTCTCGAATGCTGCATCTACTTCAGCTTCTGCCTCTGCTGCAGCCTCTTCGACTTCACCGTAGAGGTCGATGAGATACATTCCGCCTTCCTTGAGTGTATCGAGGATGGAGAGAAGGAACTCGTCGGACTGCTCAGGATATGTGAGTGTGAGGACGCCGTTCTCGAAGGAATATGTTACGAGAGAAGCCTGATCGGGGTAAGCTGCAAGAACGATTGCTGCGCATACGTCGATGTCATCCTTATCGATTCCCTCTGGAACCGTGAGTGTAGCCTGTGTGCTGTCTACGACGATTGTCGAGGAGAGACCCTTGTATGTGAGTGTATCGGAATATACGTGAGATACTGCAGGTTCTGCTTCCTCAACAGCTGTCTCTGTGACTTCCTCGACAACTTCAGCAGCAGCTGACTCTGCAGCAGCGATGACTGACTGTACATATTCGTCGATATAGGAAGTGATTGTCTCGTTGAGAGTATCGAGGATACCGAGCTTGGATGCCAGGCCGCCGACGATCTCTTCAGGATAATTGATTACGAGTGTGCCGTCTTCAGGTACTTCGTATGTGACTGCGCTGAGAGAAGGATATTTTGCAAGGCAGGAAGCCATGAATGTGTCGATATCTTCCCTGTAGATATATTTTGCAGGATACTTGATGGTTGCCTTGCTGCCTTCCATGACGAAGGATGCAGAAGCGAGGTCACCGTACTCGTATGTTCCGCTGATTGTTCCGTCATCAGCAACCTTGAGGTTTTCATCGACCACTGCAGTCTCTTCAACCTTTGTCTCGACAACAGGCTCTTCAACCTTTGTCTCTGCCACAGGTTCCTCGACCTTTGCTTCGACTGCAGGTTCCTCGACCTTTGTCTCTGCTGCGGGTGTCTCAACCTTTGTTTCTGTAGCTGCAGGTGTCTCAACCTTTGTCTCTGCTGCCGGTGCAGCTGTAGTTGTTGCTGCCGCAGTTGAAGTTGTAGTTGTCGCTGCAGTCTGTGCCGTTGTGCTGGAAGCAGTCGAGCCCGAGCTCTTGCTGCATACACAAAGGCCAAAAAGCATCAAAGCTGCAAGCGCGAATACGACTGCCAGCTTTCCGAAACTCTTTTTTCTCATCATGTCGCCTTCCTTATTTCCGATGATTCGGAATAATTAACCATTTCAAAGAGCGCATCACTTTCTGATACGCGGGGATAGAACGCCCCTCACCGTGTACGCGGATGAGGCTCCGCAAAATCACCTGCCTATAATTATTACACTACTTTTACTTTTCGAGGAAGAAAAAAACGAATTATTGACGTTAAATTTTGAGTATTTTGTGTGAAGGTAATTTATGGAAAACGGGAAGTTACACCTAATTGTGAAAATAAATGAAAAATCCCTCCAAAATACACATTGGAGGGACTCTCTGAAAGAAGATGCGCTTACGCGTTCTTCTTTGCAACGATAAGCTCGGGAACCTTTGCAGCCTTGCCGACTCTGTCTCTGAGATAGTAGAGCTTTGCTCTTCTGACACGGCCTCTTCTGATAACCTCGATCTTCTCGATTCTCGGTGAATGCATCGGGAAGATTCTCTCGACTCCTACGCCGTAGGAAATCTTTCTGACTGTGAAGGACTTTCTGATGCCGCTGTTGTTCTTTGCGATGACAATGCCCTCGAAAGCCTGGACTCTTTCAGTTGTACCTTCGACAATCTTGAAATAAACCTTTACTGTATCACCAACGCTGAAATTCTCAGCATTCTCTTTGATCTGCTTTGCTTCAATAGCTCTAATGATATCCATATCATTCCTCTTCTTTATAAATATTCAATAAGTCTTGTCGCTCCTTTATGCTGAGAGAGGCATGCGAGAGCAGATCAGGCCGGTTGAGCAGTGTTTTTTCCAGCCCCTTGAATCTCCGCCATTCGGTAATATGGCTTTGATTACCGGACAATAATACATCAGGAACCTTTTTATTGCAATATACATCGGGCCTTGTATACTGCGGATATTCCAATAGTCCGTTCGAAAACGATTCGTCCTCGAGGCTCTCGTCTGTGATGACTCCTTCGATGAGTCTGTAGACGGCATCTATTATGACAACCGTTGATGTTTCTCCCGAAGAGAGAACGTAGTCCCCTATCGAAATCTCGTCGGTGACGAACTCGTCGATGACTCTCTGGTCGAGTCCCTCGTAGTGCCCGCATATGAAGACAAGTTCATCTTGTGCTGCAAGCTCCTCTGCATACGCCTCGTTGAAGAGCTTCCCGGACGGTGTCGGAAAGACTATTCTCTTTCCCCTGAGTCCCATCTCGTCTATCGCCTTATATAAGGGAGACGGCATCAGGACCATTCCGGCGCCTCCGCCGAAAGGCTCGTCATCGGCCTTCTTGTGCCTTCCTTCGGCCCAGGAACGGAAATTCACGATATTATAGCTGATGATACCCTTCTCCACCGCTCTCTTCATTATCGATGATGTAAAAAAAGGCTCCACCATTTCAGGAAAGAGCGTGAGTACGGTTATCTTCATTTATAATTCCATTAATTCGGGATTGAGAAGAACAAGCGTATTGTTCGTGATATCGACATCCTTCACGTATACAGGAAGATTCGGAACAAGATATTCCTTTCCGTTATCGGTTCTTCTGACAGAGAGCAGAAGACCCTGTGCGCCTTCCATCGTGTATTCGATCTTACCGACAGTCCTTCCCTCATAGAGGACATCCATGCCGTAAAGGTCGGCAACGTAATATTCGCCCTTCTTCAGACGCGGGGCTTTGTCACGCGGAATGAGAATTACGGCCTTCGAAAGGAATCTTGCCTTCTCGGGGGTCGGATACTGGGTGAACTTCATCAGAAAAAGTTCACCTTTCTTCTCAGCCCCCTCTATGTGAAGGGTCAGCTCCTCTCCGTCCGGAAGACGGACAGTGCACTCAGAGAGCTTCTTGAGGTGTGCGCATTCATCCGAGAACGGGTAAACACGCACGAAGCCGTCAGTGCCGTGGGTCTTTCCTATAGTTGCTGTTGCAAGGAGAGGTGCCGGCATCAGTCAAGAATCTCCAGTGTGGCACGCCTGCCGTCACGTGTTGCGGATGCTGACAGAATGGTTCTGATAGCCTTCGCAATGCGGCCCTGCTTGCCGATCACCTTACCGATGTCCTCGGGAGAGACACGAAGTTCGAGGATGGTTGACTTTGCACCTTCCACGACATTCACGCTGACTTCCTCGGGTACATCCACAAGGCTCTTGACCATGAATTCAACAAGTTCCTTTTCCATCTCGACTCCTCAGAGGCTCTCAAGCCTGCTTTCTGTCGAGTGTAATTCCCTTTGAGTTGAGAAGAGACTTGACTGTCGGTGATACGACTGCGCCCTTTGAAATCCATGCCTTGACCTTGTTCTCGTCGAGAACGATCTGATCGTTGGCCTCTACGGGCTTGTAGGTTCCGACTTCGTCGATTGTCTTGGAACATGTAGCAATTCTGCTGTCCTGTACTACGATTCTGTAGTAAGGTCTCTTCTTTGTTCCCATTCTTTTGAGTCTCATTGTTGTGCTCACAGTTTTTCTCCTTATACTACTTGAAGGCTCAC
>CAZGNN010000011.1:0-11937 GCA_964527335.1 uncultured Spirochaetaceae bacterium
GTTCCGTATGGGGAGAGAGCATATTTCAAAGAGCATCCCCAGCTTTCTCCTTCTCTCATCGATGCGCTTCTTGACAGGAAAGTGTCCATCATCGGAGTAGACTGCGGCGGAGTAAGGAGAGGAAAGGAACACACTCCGGCAGACCAGAAGGCTGCCGACAGGGGATGCTTCATAGTCGAGAATCTCTGTAATCTCGCTCCTCTCGTCGGAAAGGAGAATGTCACAGTGAATACATATCCGCTGAAGGTAAGGGGAATAACGGGAATACCGTCAAGAGTCATTGCTGAAACCGATGAATGAAGAAAGGAGGAAACATGAAAATTGAGGACATTGCAGAGAAGCTGAACATACTCGGTGATTATCTCGGTGTAAGGGATATATCGTCACTGACGAGTGAGGCACTCTATGAGAAGTACGGAGTTCCGAAGGCCGATGTACTGGTCCTCTTCGGGGGAAGCATACTTCAGGGCGGGGATGAAATGGGAAAGGCGATTGTGAACGGCATTGCATCCTCCTACATCATCGTCGGAGGAGAGGGGCATACGACGGAGACCCTCCGACGGAGGATGAATGAGGAATACCCCGGGATAGAGACTGCCGGTCTCAGCGAAGCGGAGTGCTACGAGAGATACATCTCCAGTCTTTACGGCGTTAAGGCCGACTATCTTGAAACCAAGTCCACGAACTGCGGCAACAACATCACATACCTTCTGTCTCTTCTCGAGAAGAAGAACATCCCTCACAGAAGCATAATCCTCATGCAGGACAGTACCATGCAGAGACGGATGGATGCGGGAATGAGGAAGTATGCCGCTGAGGATACTCTCATCATCAACTATTCCTCCTACAGGGCGCATGTGGTATCTACACTGAGAGACCTGATCTTCCTGCGTCCGGTTCACGGCATGTGGAGCATGGAGCGCTACATAAACCTCCTCATGGGCGAGATACCCCGCCTGAGGGATGACGCAAACGGCTACGGCCCGAATGGAAGGAACTTCATCGCCCATGTCGATATCCCATCCTGCGTCGAAGAGGCTTTTGCTGCACTATGCGCCGTCTATGGAGACGATGTGAGGACTGCAAATGAAATGTACTCCTCGAAGTGAAGTCGTCTCCTGATTCGTGAACCGGTTTGGAAGTGAAGGCATTGTCTCTGCATGATTTCGGAATACGGACTTTCGTGTATGAAAATGACCTGATTGCTTTTACTATTACAATTTTCTGAGCTGCAGATATGTTAAGGAGAGAAAAAATGAATCAGAGTGAAAGAAGAATCTACCTTATAAAAGAACTTCTTGAGGAAAGAAACGAATACAGGGAAGGGTGTATCCCTTCGTCTGAAGAGAAGCAGAAGACCCTCCTGAGAGCACTGATGAATATCAGGAAGGCGAAGGAAATCAGCCCTGAATTCCTCTCCGTGCAGGATGAATATCTGAAGACGGAAATCGAGAAGAAGGGGATAGTCGATGCCTCACTCCTACCTGAAATCAGGAAGGGGATAGTGCTGTGGCAGGGTGACATAACGCTGTTGAAGTGCGACGCCATCGTCAATGCCGCGAACAGCAGGATGACCGGCTGCTATAGTCCGAATCACAGGTGCATAGACAACTGCATCCACACCTACGCAGGCGTTCAGCTGAGACTGAAATGTGCCGAAATCATGAATCTCCAGGGAATTCCCGAACCGGCGGGAAGGGCGAAGATCACTCCCGCCTACAATCTTCCTTCCAGGTATGTCATCCACACGGTAGGTCCCATCATTATGGGAGACGTGACACCGTCTGACGAGGAGAAACTCGCCTCATGCTACAGAGAATGCCTTAAGACAGCTGAAGAGAATGGCCTCGAAAGCATTGCTTTCTGCTGCATTTCGACAGGAGTCTTCTGCTTTCCGAACCGGAGGGCGGGAGAGATTGCAGTGAAGACTGTTGAAGACTGTCTCAATGCGGGCTCATCGATAAGAAAGGTCATCTTCAACGTCTTCAAGGAGGAGGACAGGGAGATTTACACTGAACTTCTCTCGAGATAGATGCTCTCGAGAAGTCTCTTTCCCGTCTCGGTTCTGAATACCCTTTCCTTCATTGAGATTATCGCTTCCGGTCCGTCGCCTCTTTCGTCTGCGTTGACAAGATAATCCGCTTCAAGAAGAATCTGCCAGTCTAATGAATTTACGCCGGTATATGTGTGATGACGGCTCACAAGGAAGGTTATGCGGTCAACATCCTCCCGGGGGATATCGAAGCCGGAGAAGAAGGAGGAGATGAGTGCGGGGCTCTCCTCTTCCTGATGCCTGCCGTCCGTGTTACCGTACTTTTTCCTGCAGAGCGGACATGAGATATCGTGTACGATTGCTGTCAGTTCAAGGATGAAGAGGGTGTGTGCATCCACTCCTTCCGCGAGTGCTATCGCTCTTGTGTATGACCATACCTTGAGAAAGTGGTTGATGTCCCTCAGGTTGCCCTTTGAAAAGGCAATCATCTTTTCTGCCGTTCCGGCTACGAGTTCTGTGTCTTTCATGTCTCAAGAATACCTCAAACGGAAAGAGTGAGAAACAGGCAATACGGATTTATGGAAGATGTATTGAAAAAACGGGTGCAACAGAGAAGAATAGCGACATGAAAAGATCCTACCTCATGAGCATAACGGCGATGCTCATATTCGGAACAATCGGAATATTCCGCCGCTACATACCTCTCTCTTCCGGTCTTCTTGCATTCTCAAGGGGAATACTGGGAGGCTTCTATCTTTTCCTCTTCATGCTTCTCACACACAGAAAGAGGGAAAGAGTGGGAAAGAGGAATCTCGTTCTGCTTGTAATCACGGGTGCTCTGATCGGCCTTAACTGGATCTTTCTCTTCGAAAGCTACAACTATACGACGGTGTCGGTTGCGACGATGTGCTACTACATGCAGCCGACGATAGTAATTCTTGTCTCTCCGCTGTTTCTGGGGGAGAGACTCACGCCGAAGAAACTCGTATGTGCCGCTCTTGCCGTAGCCGGCATGTTCCTCATTTCGGGAATGGCGGACGGCGGCGGAATAGGGAAAAGTGACATGACCGGAATCCTCTACGGCCTCGGAGCCGCGGCCCTCTATGCCTCCGTCATAATCCTCAACAAGAAGATTTCCGTCGACGACGCATACCTCAGGACTATGATCCAGCTCTTTGCAGCTTCTCTTACCATTGTTCCTTATATTCTTCTCACGGAGGATATCTCGTCTGTCTCACTGAGCCCCGAATCGGTACTTCTTGTTCTCGTTGTCGGTATCGTGCATACCGGTATCGCATATGCGATGTACTTCGGTTCCATGAAGGGCCTGAAGGCGCAGTCTATAGCCGTCATAAGCTACATAGACCCTGTCTTCGCTCTCATTCTTTCGGCCCTGGTACTCGGAGAGACGCTGACAGTCTTCGGCATCACCGGTGCCGTTCTCATAATAGGTTCCGCCATTCTCAGCGAAACGGGGCGGAAATGATGACTATACGACCCATAACTCCGGAAGACGACAGAGAGCTCGCCGCCATCATCAGAAAAGCATTCGTCACCCATCATCTCGATATCCCGGGAACAGCATACTTCGACCCCGAACTCGATCATCTCTCATCTTTCTACAATGCCTTCCCAGACAGGAGAAGTTACCTCATCCTCGAAGAGAGGGGCAGAGTCTCAGGAGGTGTCGGCGTTGCCGAATTCAGCACATTCCCGGACACTGCCGAAATGCAGAAACTGTACCTCTCGGACGAAGTGAAGGGAAAGGGATACGGAAAGCTTCTTGTATCTCTGGCGGAGAAGGAAGCCCTCCGCCTGGGCTACAGCCAGCTTTATATCGAGACACATTCAAACTTCTCGATTGCCGTGAAGATGTACTCGTCTCTCGGCTTCGAGAGGATAGAAAAGCCTTCATCCGTCCAGCACGATACGATGAACACATTCTTCATCAGGAAGCTTCACTGAAAACATAGGTGTAACGTATCTGCTATTGTTTCACTGAAACTTGCTTTGTTTCATTATAGATGGTACAATACAAAAACAATGAAACAATGAAGAGGAGGTTCCTGGTGACTGTACTGCCGTATCTGAAGTCAATTTTCGGTGATGATATCATTGAAGAGGAGTACAGCTATGGAAAAGGCGTTCCTCTGTATATTTCCGGCGCTTACAAGACAGTGATGATTGGGTGGGGAGAGAACAGGTGTGTTCTGCTGACGCCTGTAGATCTTTCGTGGAGACTGCCTGCCGTGAAAACTCATATGAAGATTTTTCAGGAAATCTGCCCGTATCCGTGTGCTCTCTCACTTGATAATATAACCGCAAAGCAGAGGAATAATCTTGTCGGGAGTCATATTCCATTCATATCTGCATCAAATCAGGTGTATCTTCCCTTCTGGGGATGTGTTTTCAGTGAAAGATATAGAGCATCAGTCAGACAGGAAGAGAAAATGGCACCGGGAACACAGCTTGTCTTTCTGTTCCTGTACTACAGGGAGGATGATGAACCTGTTAATCTTACCGGGATTGCAGAAAAGCTTTCCCTGTCGAAAGCGACATGCACGAGAGCGTTCAGTGACCTTGTTGCCTCTGGTCTTGTCAGAGTGAAGGAGAAAGGGACGAACAAGTGGATAGCACCTGCATATGAGAAAGCCGAGTTTCTCAGAAAGGGCTATGACAGGATGAAATCTCCTGTGGAAAGGACTGTATATCTCAAAACACCATTCAATGCAGAAAAACGTATTCTCAGTGGAATAAGAGCACTTTCGGAAAGGTCGATGCTCGGCACAAATGAAAGTGACGGTGCCATAGCAGTTTCAAGAAAGGATGTACAGGAAATCAGAGCCGATTCAATTTGCTCCGAGCGGTATTTCGGTGATTTCGGCGGAACTGTTGTTGAAGTATGGTCATATGATCCGGCTGTATTTGCTCTCGGTTCTGCGGTGGATGACATCTCTCTTCTCCTGAGTCTGGAGAAGAATCAGGATGAGCGAGTTCAGATGAGTCTTGACGAAATAAGGAGGAGGCATGGCCTCCCGGTGAATGATGAGTGACCTTGGAACAGAACACAATTTTTTCTTTCAGCTGTTCCTGTACTCCTTCGGCGTACACTGATAGAAGCGTCTGAACTGTTTGGAGAAGTAGCAGGGGTAGTCGAAGCCGCAGAGGGATGTTATCTCGGCAACAGAGAGTGCTGGGCTGTTCTTTAAGAGTGATGCGCTCTGCATCAGACGGTACTTCAGGAGGTACTGGATAGGGGTGTCGGAGATGGTGCGTCTGAAGCATCTGAGGGCCTCGCGTTTGCTGAGAGCTGCGCTTGATGCGATATCCTCAAGTGTTATGGACTCAGAGTAGTGTCCGTGGATGAAGTCAAGCATCTTCTCGATTCTCTCCGAATCGGCATCCTTTGCTGCAGGGGAAAGCGAGAGTGCGTCTTTCTTGTCCTGATAGAGCGACAGCATTATACGGGAGAGATTCTCCCTTACGGTGAACTCGTAGGCAAAGGTCTCGTCCCTCTGCGCTTCGTATGCCTTTATGAATGCCTTCCTGTCGTCCTCCCGTTTCGTTATCCAGATCTTGAATCCGGAGTCGATTACGGGACGTATGTATTTTCTGGAGAATGCCGAGTCCGTCGTCCCTGTAAGAAGTGTCGGGGAGAATACGAATGATTCGAGAACGAAGAACGGATCCCCGATGAGATAGTGCAGTGTGTTGGAGTTGATCACGGCAGTGTCATCCTCCCTGAGAATATATTCTTCTCCCGGAACCTGGACTCTGCACTGTCCATTCTTTATGTAGAGTATCTCGAATTCCTCATGCCAGTGCCATGGAACGGCATCGGGAGATGTGTTTCCTCTTTCGGAGTAGTAGACGGCAGAGGGAAAGTCGAGAGTGCCGTGGGCCTGTATCTCACGCATGTCCCTTGTTGTCCTGATTGCACATTTCTGAAGACTCATATCTTTATCCTGTCGTTTTTGTTACACTTTACGGCGATATCTTATTTGATGTAAGGTCGCCTCTGTCGATATTATTTAAACAGTCAGTAAAGGAAGTGTCAATGTTCAATCTTCTTCTCGTCATAATCTATCTCTCGTTCATATCACTCGGGCTTCCGGATTCACTCCTCGGGTCCGCATGGCCGAAGATGTATCCCTCTCTCGCTGTGCCTGTCTCGTATGCCGGGATAATCTCGTTCATCATCGCACTCGGAACAATCGTTTCGAGTCTCTCGAGTGACAGGCTCACACGCAGGCTCGGAGCGGGGAAGGTGACGGCATTCAGTGTCCTCATGACAGCCGTCGCTCTCTTCGGCTTCTCTATAAGCTCTTCCTTCATTTCCCTCTGCCTCTGGGCAGTTCCCTACGGTCTCGGTGCCGGAAGCGTCGATGCGGCGCTCAATAACTACGTTGCCCTCCACTACAGGAGCAGACACATGTCGTGGCTGCACTGCATGTGGGGAGTGGGGGCATCGGTCGGCCCTTCGATAATGGGAGCTGTGATGACGAACGGCGGCAGCTGGAACGGCGGCTACCGGGCGATATCGATAATACAGATGGTGCTTACCGCGATACTTCTCTTTTCTCTTCCTCTCTGGAAGAAGGAAAGCGGAGAAAAAGATGGGGATACATCCGTTTCTCCGAAGGCTCTCACATTCCGCGAGATACTCTCCACGAAGGGAGTGGGGGAGATTCTTCTCTGCTTCTTCTGCTACTGTGCCCTCGAGCAGACGACGGGGCTCTGGGCTTCATCGTTCCTGACTCTCTATAAGGGTGTTCCGGCAGAGACTGCCGCATCGTTTGCCTCGATGTTCTTCATCGGCATAACAATCGGACGCGGACTCTGCGGTTTCATCACCATGAAGCTTGATGACACCAATATGGTGAGAATGGGGCAGATAATCACCGCTGTCGGGGTTGTCATACTTCTCCTTCCTCTCTCGTCGACTGTATCACTTATCGGATTTGTAATGATAGGACTCGGGTGTGCGCCTGTTTATCCGAGTCTCATCCATTCGACGCCTTCTCACTTCGGAGCAGACAAATCCCAGGCAATAATCGGCATCCAGATGGCTTCGGCATATGTCGGAACATGCCTCATGCCTCCGCTTTTCGGCTTCCTTGCCCAGCATATAACGGTGGCGCTTCTTCCGTATTACCTCTTCGTATTCCTCTGTCTCATGACGGTAATGCACGAAACGCTTGTGAGAAAGATCGGAAGAAGATGAGAAGACGGTCTTCTCGTCTTCTCTCAATTCCTTATGAGTCGGTCGTTCTCCGTAATCGCTCTCAGAACCTTTGCGGGGTTCCCGGCGGCAACGACTCCTGACGGGATATCCTTCGTGACGACGCTTCCCGCTCCGATTACAGAGCCGTCTCCTATCGTGACACCGGGAAGTACCGTGACAGAAGCACCGAGCCAGCAGTCGGATCCGATATGTATCGGTTTCGCCAGTTCAAGACCTCTGTTCCGCTCTTCCTTCACGAGAGGGTGTATAGCCGTATAGAAGCCGCAGGACGGGCCGATGAAGACATTGTCTCCTATCCAGATTCCGCCTCCGTCCATGAGATAGGCTCCGTGATTGATGAAGCATCCCTTTCCTATGTGAGAATAGATACCGTAGTCGGTGAGAAAGGGGGAGAGCACGGTCGTCTCTTCCCCGAGAGAGGGAAGAAGAGTCTTCAGGATTTCTTCTCTTTTCTCCGTATTCCCCGGATGTGTATTGTTGAGTTCGTAGCACAGATTCTCCGCATTCAGTCTCAAAGCGAGGAGTTCATTGTCAAAGTTGGCGTCGTAGACGAGGCCTCTTTCCATCTTTTCCTTTTCTGTCATGAGAGAAGTGTAGCGCTAAGCGCCGGTTTCTTCCATCGTGAGAAAGCTGACGGCAGTTGATTATCCGTCTTTCTCTTCATTAGAATAGGCGTCGTGAAAGAAGAAAAGAAAGGTCTTACCGGAAATGCCCTGAAGCTCGTGGCGATTATTGCTATGACTATAGACCATGCTGCCTGGACGGTGTGGCCGATGAAGGAAAGAGTGTGGTACATAGTCCTGCTGCACATCATCGGACGCCTCACTGCCCCGATAATGTGGTTCTTCGTTGCCGAGGGGTGCCACTACACTCACGACAGAGGAAAGTACCTTCTCCGTCTCTTTCTCTTTGCCGTCGTCTCTCACTTTGCCTACTGTTTTGCCTTCGGAATGGACTACTTTCTTCCCCCGACAGGACTCTTCGATTCGACAAGCGTGATGTGGGGACTCTTTCTTGCGGCCCTCTCGGTTTTCACACTCGAGAAGAAGGAGATTCCCTCCTGTGTTCGCCTCATCCTCGTTGCCGTCTTCGTTGCCCTGGGCTTTGCTTCCGACTGGTCGTGTTCCGCAGTCCTTGCTCCCGTTCTTCTCTACCGCCACAGGGGTGATATGAAAAAGCAGGCTGCGGATATCGCATTCTGCTCGTTCATCTACGGTGCATACTATTTCGCCTTCCACGACAGGTTCTACGGAGTCCTGCAGCTTTTCGCACTCCTTTCCGTGTTTTTCCTCCGTTTCTATAACGGAGAAAGAGGAAAGTGGAAGGGGATGAAGTGGTTCTTCTACGTATATTATCCTGCACATATGGCTTTTGTCGGGGTAGTAAGAATCATGCTTGAGAGGTCCCGGGGATGACGGAGAGAAAGGGCCTCAGCGGCAATGCGCTCAAGTCAATCGCAATCGCTGCCATGACAGTCGATCACCTTACCTGGGCCTTCTTTCCTGGCACTGACAGAACGTGGTATGTGATTCTGCTTCACATCATCGGTCGTCTCACCGCCCCGATAATGTGGTTCTTCATCTCAGAAGGCTGTCACTATACACATGACAGGAGAAAGTACCTTCTGCGTCTTTTCGTCTTTGCTCTTCTGTCTCACTTTGCGTACTCTTTTGCATTCGGGATTGACCTGAATCCGTTCTCTGGAAGCCCTTTCAACCGCACAAGCGTGATGTGGTCGCTTTTTCTTGCTGCCCTCACCATATTCGTTCTCGAGAAGGAGAAAAGAGAATGGGTACGGATTCCCTTCATAATTCTCGTCAACGTCCTGGGCTTCCCCTCCGACTGGTCGAGTATCGCGGTGATGGCACCGCTCTTTCTGTACACTCACCGCTCTGATATGAAGAAACAGAGTGTCGATATCGTATTCTGGACACTGGTCTACGCCGCCGTTTACTTTTTCTTCCTTGATAGGGTCTACGGAGTGCTGCAGATGTTCACGTTCCTCTCCGTCTTCTTCCTTTGCCGCTATAACGGGGAGAGAGGATCCTGGAAGGGGATGAAGTGGTTCTTCTACATCTATTACCCGGCACATCTCATCCTCGTCGGCATCATCCGCATTGCTCTCCACGGCAATGTCAGCATCATATTCTCATGAACCTGAAAGAACAGAGACGCCGTCTCTCCCTTGATATCCACGCTCTCTTCATTGTCCTGAATGACGGGAGGACTCCTCTCGCCGCGAAGGTCTGTGCTTACGCGGCAGTCGCGTATGCTCTCTCTCCCGTCGACCTCATTCCAGATTTCATACCCGTTCTCGGTTACCTTGACGATATTCTGATCCTGCCGCTTCTCGTTTCCCTCGCTGTCGCGCTCATCCCGAAGGATGTATGGAAAGAGGTAAGACAGCAGGCTGAAGTGAAGGGTGAGGAACTGAAGGGCAGGTGGTACTATGCCGTGCCCGTTGTCGTCTTCTATCTTGCTGCGGCTCTTATCGTCGTGAAGGCCGTCTTCAGAAGATAGTCATTTACCCCTTGTCCCGAAAACAATTATCTTTTCGGGATTTGCCCCGTTTTCGTGGGGTTTTAACACAGTTATTTATCGACTTTCTGATGATTAGAGCTTCCTTCTGCTGTAAAATGTATGCATAAGAAAAGAACAGAACCCGCATAGAGAAAAAGAAAAGGAGGAAAGAATGACAGACAGTATCAGACAGCTTGGCAGTATCCTGCCGTGCATTTCCTTTTCACCAGACCTCTCAGAGAGCCTGACAATGCGGGGAGACCAGAGCAGATCGCTCTGACACAGCTACCCTGACAATTTCATCCGTGATGCAAGTCCCTCGTATGAGGGATGAAAGAACATACACATAAAGGAGGCAGATTATGCATGATCTTGCCAAAGTTTCAGTAATTCAGTCCATCAGACCCATCGAGGGAAAGGACAGAATCGTACTCGCCCGTGTCGAGAACTACGACACCATAGTGACAAAGGATTTCAGTGTGGGAGACAGAGTCGTCTACATCTTCTATGACTCCATCCTTCCGTCAACGAATGAGGCATTCGACTTCCTCAGAAAGCGGTGCTTCAACAAGAAGCTTGACGGTTATCACATCAAGCCCATGAAGATGGGAGGCGTCATCTCCGAAGGCCTCGTGATGCCCCTTTCCATCCTTCCGAAGGACAGGGAATACTCTGTCGGCGACATTGTCACGGAGGACCTCGGGATAAGACCCTATCTTCCTCCCGAGGAATCCGGGCCCTCCAGCAAGGTCGGCTCCTATCCTCCTCTTGTTCCCAAGTCCGACGAGGACAACATCGAGTCCGTCTACGGCTACTGGAATGACTGGAAGGACCTCGATTTCTACGTGACTGAGAAGGTTGAGGGAGCTGCAGGTACCTGGATCTACAGAAAGGAGGATGACTCCTTCCACGTCTACTCACATAACTGGGAGGTCGACGGCGGCTTCTGGGCTGATGCGGCAGCCAACAATTCCCTCAGGGAAAAGATGAAGGCGTACGCGGAAAGACACAATCTTGATAATCTCGTGCTCCAAGGCGAGTGCTGTGGCCCGGGTATACAGAAGAACATCTATCATCTCAATAAGGCAGATATCTTCTTCTACGGGATGATGGACACGAACGGAAAGAGATGCGGCTTCGAGGACTTCCGCTCCGCCCTCTGCGAAATGGAACTCAGAATGGTTCCTCTCGTCTACGAGACGGCACGTCTTCCGGAGAATATCGATATGATACTTTCTGACTGCGTGGGAATGAGCCTCATCGAGAAGGATGTTCCGAGAGAGGGACTTGTCTGGAGAACGAAGGGGACGGACAGAAACGTCCATTTCAAGGTCAAGAGCAGACCGTACAAGGTATGGTTTGAGGACAGATAGAGCTGTGTCCGGGGAGAGGAGGGATTCTGTTTTTCCTTCCTCTCCCTTTTCTCTGAAATTCCGAAATACATCGGAAAAGTGGGCTTAAGAGAGCTGACTCCACCATAAGTAGTTTGCCTCTCTTCCTGCATTGTTCTACACTTTTCAGGGAGGCAGAAGATGGTTGATCAGAAAGAAATGGGGGAGATGATACGATCTCTCAGGGAAAAGAAGGGGATGACGCAGCTCGAGATGGCAGAGGTCCTCAATCTCAGCGACCGCACGATATCGAAATGGGAGACGGGAAGAGGTTATCCTGATATCACATTCATCGAGAAGATAGCGTCTCTCTTCTCCGTCTCCGTGAGCGAGCTTCTCAGCGGGGCCGAGGTGAGCAACCGCAATATCTCGGGTAACATGCTGAAAGCATCCTTCTGTGTATGTCCCGTATGCGGAAACGTGATAGTGTCGACTGGAGAAGCCTCCGTTTCGTGTCATGGAATTGCTCTCTCAAAACTCGGGAAGAATGCCGTAGATGATGATCACTCAGTCACTGTTGAGGTAATCGAAGACGAATACTTCGTCTCTGTGAATCATCCGATGACGAAGGGAAACTACATCTCATTCATCGCCGCGCTTTCGTCGGACAGGGTGCAGATGGTGAAGCTGTATCCGGAGGGGAACGCAGAGGCGAGGGTGAAGATGAACGGGGTGAGGGAAATCCTGTTCTATTCGACGACTGACGGTCTCTATTCGTTCAGACCGGTGAGGAAGTGAATCTCTTTTGCTGAATCTTTTCCGTATCTCTGTTATATTCTCTCTGTTTT
>CAZGNN010000011.1:12037-17584 GCA_964527335.1 uncultured Spirochaetaceae bacterium
AGGGCTGTTCTCTCCCTGGACATGAGCTATGTTCCGTCCCTCATCTTCTTTGTCCTCGGAATCGCATGCGGGGCCGCCACGGTTGTGAAGCTCATCAAGTTCTGCCTCGATTCATTCCACTCCCAGACGATGTATGCAATAGTCGGAATGATGGTTGGCTCGTTCTACGCCATCTTTGTCGGTCCGACGACCCTTGAGCCGCCGCAGAGTGCGCTCTCGTTCTCCTCATTCAGCTGGATCGGGGCAATATGCGGTGTCCTTCTTGTTCTCGGAATGCAGGCTCTGAAGGAGAAAAAAGCAAAGTAAGTTTTCTCCCCGCCGTTTACCGGGCTATAATGAGAGCATGATTCTATATTTCTCCGGAACAGGAAACAGCAGGTACGTGGCAGAGAGGCTTTCGGCTCTTCTCGATGATGAACTCTTTTCAGTCGGTGATGCACTGAAAAGGAGAGCGTTCGGCCGCATCACGGTGAAGGAGCGCCTTGTCGTTGTTACGCCGACGTACGCATGGCGCCTCCCTCGTATTGTCATGGACTGGATAGATCAGAGTTCCTTCTGCGGTGTCAGGGATACGTACTTCGTCATGACATGCGGAGACAGCATTCACAATGCCCAGCACTACAACAGGAAGATATCGAAGAAGAAGGGATTCGAGTATAAAGGCACTGTGAAGCTCATAATGCCCGAGAACTACATCGCCATGTTCAATTCCCCTGCTCTCGAAAGAGCGGAGAAGATTGTAGATACAGCCGACGGCTATATAGAGAAGATCGCCCGTGTAATAAGGGAGAAAGGAGAGTTCCGGGATAAGAAGGTCACATTTGCCGACAGGATTATGAGCGGCCCCGTCAATTTCCTTTTCTACCTTTTTAAGGTCAAGGCGTCACCTTTCAGGGTGACTGAGAAATGCGCGGGGTGCGCTAGATGTGCGTCAGTCTGTCCTCTCGGAAACATCACGATGAAGGACGCCCGTCCCGTCTGGGGAAGCAGGTGCACGCACTGCATGGCATGCATATCGTACTGCCCCATGGAGGCGATAGAGTATGCTAAGATATCTGAAAAGAAGGTAAGATACACAATAGAAAAGGTGAGAAAGGAAGGAGGAAAGTCATGATAGGAGCCATCATCGGGGATATCGCAGGATCGAGATTCGAATTCGATAATTACCGCAGGAAGGACTTCAAGCTTTTGGATGAGGATTCTTTCTTTACGGATGATACTGTAATGACCCTCGCCGTTGCGAAGGCTCTTCTTGAAAGCGGAAAGGATTATTCTTCTCTCGGCGGGAACTGCGTGAAGTACATGCGGCAAATCGGCTCGAACTATCCGTTATGCGGATACGGCGGAAGGTTTTTCAGCTTTATCTTCGGTCCGGATCCGAAGAGCTACAACAGCTGGGGAAACGGGGCTGCCATGAGAGTGAGTGCAGTGCCGTATGTCGCATCCTCCCTCGAGGAAGTGAAACTTCTCTCGCGCATCGTGACTGAAGTCAGCCACAATCATCCTGAAGGAATAAAGGGAGCGGAGGCAGCAGCTGTCTGCGGCTATATGGCCATGCAAGGGAAAACGAAGGATGAAATCAGGGCTTATGTCCGGGATAACTACTATCCTCTCGATTTCACCATCGACTCCATCAGGGATACCTATCTCTTCAACGAAACATGCCAGGGGACCGTTCCCCAGGCGATAGAGGCATTCCTCGAGTCCTCGTCATTTGAGGATGCAATACGTACGGCAGTTTCCGTCGGCGGCGACAGTGATACTCTTGCGGCCATCACCGGAGGAATCGCGGAGCCCTTCTACGGCGTTCCCCTGGTGATGAGGGCACGGGTGAAGAGCTGCTACCTCGATAAGCGCCTATTGCAGATTCTCGAAGAGTTCGAAGAGAAATATCCTGCAAGGACAATCGTGTGCTGACCTCCCATCCGGTTACACGCTTCAACCGTGACTACAGAAGCGTCGTGCGCCTCATGAAGACGGCATTTCCTCCGAAGGAGCTTGTTCCGATTCCGCTATTGAGACTTCTTTCTCTGCGCGGAGGTGCGCATTTCCTCTCGTTCAGGGACGGAGGAAAGTTCGTCGGCACGGCTTACTTAGTGGAATATGAGGATAACTTTTCAGTCTTTTATCTTGCAGTGGCAGAAGATAAGCGTGGCCTCGGTTACGGCACACGGATGCTCGAGTGGATCAAGGAAAAGGGAAAGGGAAAAAACATCAACCTCGACGTAGAGGCCCTCGATGAGGGGGCCGACAACCTGTCCGAAAGGCTGAAGAGAGTCGAATTCTACCGCCGGAGCGGCATAGTCGACACAGGATACAGACTTTACGATATGGGCATAAAGTACATGGTTCTCTCAACAGACCCGGAGTCGTATAATCCCGAATCATTCACCCGCATGTGGAGACACTATCTTTTCGGACTCTTCAACGAGAAGCTCTTCAGGGAATGAAAAGACGATTCCCTCTGTCCTCAGTCCCCATTCCTCAATGAGAAAGAAAAATGAGGAAGCCGGAGCTTCCTCATCCATCTCTAGATATGAGCACCGTACGGCGTGTTCTGTTCGAGGAATGCACTGTGCTCTATTCCGTCCTCTGTGATAGTGAACGGCAGAAGAGAAGTGTCTGTCGAAGTGAATACTTCCTTTCCGATTCTTTCACCCGAGAGGTTGACACCTGTGTTGCCATTGCAGAAGTAGTTGTCATCGCTTCTGATGTTTCCCGCTTCATTGAGGTCATCCGAGAGCGTTCCAGATATCGAGAGCACACCGGAAACCGTGTAGCTTCTCTCTCCGCTTCCCTTGCCGTAGAGCGTGAGGTTGCGGTTGCCGTTGTTGTAGAGTGTGCAGTTCTCTATCGTGAGCGTCGGGTTGGAGTTGCTCGTGAGTCCGTTTGCCGTGTTCAGAAACGAGAGAGAATTCACGATTCTGTGGTTGACGGCTATTCCGTCACCGCCGAGCTTGAAGCCGTTGCCGTCTCCCGAGCCGCTTCCGTCGGAGAGACTGCCGTTACGGTATGCAATGCAGGAATCGATGAGAACTTCGCCGATGGGGCCTGATTCGATCTTCGAGTAAAGATCCCAGCCGTCGTCGATGTTGGAGTAGGCGATGCAGTTGTAGAATACGTTGCCGTCTCCGCATGTGAGCTTCGCCGCAAAGCCGTCTGCGTTGTTCTGGGCAATGTCACAGTTGTCGTGGGAGACGCAGTACTCGATTCTGTTGTCATGAGGCCAGTAGGGGAATGTGTCGCTACTTGTACCGCTTATCTGGATACCGGTATCACCATTTCTGTAGGCGTTGACGTGTGATATGACATTGTATGAGCCTGCAACCTGCATTCCCTTCGAGCCGTCGGGTGTGTTCGTGATGTCGATGTTCTCCACTCTCCACCAGTCACCCCAGATCACGAAGCCGCCCTTCTGTGCAGTTCTGCTGAACCTGAGTACAGCTCTCTTTCCCTCTTCGCTCCTGATGGTCTTTATCTTATCCTCCGTTCCGCTGTTGCCTCTTTCGATTACAAGCTGCTTACCTATGTTGTAGGTGCCTTCCTTCAGTACGATTGTCTGCCCCGGGCGTGAATAGAGAAGGGCCGAATATATGTCAACCGGGCTCTCGTACGTTCCTTCGTTGAAACCGAAGCCGTTCGGGGAACAGTATATCGTGTCTCCGTCGATTGCCCTTACAGTGACGCTCTTGTATGTGGTGTATTCGCTGTAGTCTTCCTCGTACTGGGCTGTCTCGTCGTTGTACTGGGCTATCGTCTCGTTCTCTCCCGGTTTATAGGAGGAGTCGGGTGTGAAGGAGATGAAGAGACGCGACGACGTGTCGATGAGACTGATGGTCTCGGAGTAATCCGTGTTCGCCTCGATTTTCTGATTCCTTATGTAGTAGTGGCCTGTGCCGCTTTCCTTTACCGTCAGAGTACCGTCTGCGTTTGCATTGAAGACAAACGGATATTCTGTAGTCCAGAAGCCGGAAGGGGACTTGATGCTTGTCGTGAGGGGGACAAGCTCCGCCTTTTCCTCTTCCCGCGGCGGATCCGTCTCCGGGTCCGTCACCGTGAACTCTATGTCGGAGACGGTGACTTCAGCCCATCTTGCCGCGGCAAAGCCGACGTAGACGTAATCCTTATCTATCTGTGTGAGGTTCTCGGGGCCGTAGAGCGTGAACTCCTCGGGGTATGTTGCCCTTATGTATTCACCGTTTTCGTCTGTCACCCATTCTCTTTCCTCTTCGGGGACGGAGTAGTAACAGTGGTAGCCCGTGTTGTCCTTCTTCACTGTAAGACGGTATACATCGCCGCTTTTCACGAGTGCATCAGTGTCATAGCTGTATGCGTGGCCCGTGCTCTTGCCGCATGATGCGACACCGCTGTCTCCGAGTGCGAGCACCTCGGGTGTGATTCCCGTCACGAACCTCGCCCCGAGAGCATCCTTTGCGGAGTATTTGACGCCGTTGACTGTCTCCTCGAACTTCGTTGCGATAAGCCCCACGCTGTTCGTGTAGTTGTTGACGCTGCTGACGCCCTTCTCCCCGATGGAGTCGAGTACGAGGATTCCGAATCCCTCCTGTCCGTCTGGTGTGGGGTTTATCCAGTCAACCGTAATGGTGCATGAGAGGACGAAGTTCTCCTCGTCTGCATCTACACGTGTGTAATAGAACGAGATTCCGTCGTGGAAGGATGTGAACTTTCCTCCCTGTTCGGTACGCGAACCCGCATAAAGTTTGACGGTGAGGTCATCGCTGTCGAGAATTTCACAGCGGTTGAGAGCTTCCTTTGTCGACTGACCGAAGAATGTGAACTGCCACTGGCGGTCCTTTGTTTTCCTTGCTGTCTTCTTGAGAGGCTTCGAGGATGATGTTTCATTTCCTCTCACGGCCGCAACCGTGAATGTATAGGCCTTTCCGTCTTCGAGTGAGGAGTAGACCATCGAAGGAGCGGATGTGCTGTCTTCGCTGACGATTTCGTCTGTCGTGTAATCCCTTACAGTGACTGTGTAGCTTTCGGCTTCGTCGACTCTGTCCCACTTGACTTCAAGCTTTCCCTCTCCTATGTTCTGTGCGCTCGGGGATGGGGCCGTAAGCGGAAGAGAGTAGTCGAAAGAGAAGAGTGACGATGTGTATTTCTTCTCCTCATTGTTTTTTATTGCCGTTACCTTCACGCTGTAGGTTCCGCTCGTGGAGAGCTCGAAAGTGGTCTTGCGTTCACTTTTCTTGCTCTTTCCGAGGTTCTTGTCGCTCTTGAGACTATCGCTTCTGTAGAGTTCGACGAGAAGCTTGTCGGCTCCTTCCTTGCCTGTTACGGCATTGATCTTCACTTCGATTTCCCTCGTACCCTCTACCGGGGTTACGGAGAGAACTTCAGGGGCTACATAATCGCTTTCCCATGAGAAAGCAAAGATGCTGGAAGCGATAAGCCCCAGCATCAGAATGGCAAGCAGTTTTTTCATTCTTCAATCCCTGCCGGAGTAAAACGGAAACGTCTTCCTCCGGACACTTTGATGCTTATTCGATTACGATTGCGTAGATGTAGATTCCGCTCTTTGCAGAT
>CAZGNN010000012.1:0-17002 GCA_964527335.1 uncultured Spirochaetaceae bacterium
TCCACCGTTGAAAAATACGGTGGATTTTTATTGTTTCTCAGTGTCCTTTTCTCTCTTTTTGGACTATCCTTTTCTTATGATTAATGCCATCAGAGGAAAGGTTGTCGAGATAACGGATTCGTCCATCACTGTGCTGACGGATTCCGGAGTCGAATATTTCATAGATACCACTCTAACGAGTGCCAACAAGTTCAGAGCACTTTCAACCGAAGAGAAGGAAAAGGTTAGGGTACTTACCGTGCTGCAGCACAGGGAGGACGCAATGACTCTCTTCGGCTTCTTTGACGAGAAGGAGAGGTTCACGTTCAATGAACTCCAGACTGTTCCGGGCATTGCTGCCAGGGGGGCACTCAAGATTCTCAGCGGAATCACAGTCGATGATCTTGCTCTGGCACTTGATCTCAATGACGTCAAGAAACTGAGCAAGGTTCCCGGTCTCGGAGCAAAGACTGCACAGAAACTGATTCTCCAGCTGAGGAACGTGCTTGTATTCGATGACAGCGAAAAGGACGAAAAGGAATCGAAGAGCGAAAGCCGTACTGCCGTACGCTTCAGAGATTTCATCGTATCTTTCACGGAACTCGGGTATGACCGCAAGAGTGTCATCACTGCCATAGATGAGACTCTCGAGGAAGCCGGTGACAAATTCTCGTCTCACTCTGACAGGGAGATCGAGAGCAAGATATTCAATACTGTTCTCAGGAGGCTCAATTGATTAAGGAAAACAAATTCGAACTTGACGATGCACCGCTTGAAGAGAGAACAGTCAAACCCGAGATGATTGAAAGGGAGGAAGCCCAGGAGAATATCCTGAGGCCGAAATATCTCTGTGATTTCCAGGGACAGAAGGAACTCAAGGAAAACCTCAAGATCTAAATTGATGCCGCAAAGAAGAGAGGCGAGGCCCTCGACCACATATTCCTCCAGGGGCCTCCGGGACTCGGAAAGACGACACTGGCCTCAATCATCGCAAACGAGATGGGGGCTGACATAAAGCTCACGAGTGCCACTGCTCTCGACAAGCCCAGGGACCTCGTGGGAATCCTCACGAACCTTACTGCTGGGTCCGTTCTATTCATCGATGAAATCCACGGTCTCAAGAAATCCATGGAAGAGACGCTGTATGTCGCCATGGAAGACTACAAGATTGACTGGGTCATCGGACAGGGACCGTCTGCAAGAACCATAAAGGTTGACCTCGAGCCGTTCACCCTCATCGGTGCAACGACAAGGACAGGAGCCGTATCGAAACCGCTGGAGAACAGATTCGGAATTCCCATCAAGATTGATCTCTATCCTCCGGAGGAGCTTGCACTCATCATCAAGCGCTCTGCGCAGATACTCGAGAGCAAGATTACCGATGACGCCGTCATGGACATTGCCGTATGCTCACGCGGTACACCGCGTATTGCCAACAGAATCCTCAGACGTGTGAGGGATATTGCAGACGTGATGGGAAACGGAGTCATCGACAAGAAAATGACGCAGATAGGACTCGACAAGCTCGGTATCGACCGTAACGGCCTCGATAAGACCGACCGCGAGATACTCCGTGTCATCGCCGAAATATATTCCGGCGGTCCCGTCGGACTCGAGGCACTCGCCGCGTCCATCAACGACAGCAGCGACACGATTGAAGTATATTACGAGCCTTACCTCATGAGACAGGGCTACCTCAAGAGAACTACAAGAGGAAGATGTCTCACGGCTAAGGCCTACGAAGTTTTGGATATGAAGGATAAATATGCTGACCAGGGATTTTTACTTTGACCTTCCTGAAGAGCTTATAGCCCAGGAACCCTCGGATAAGAGAGGAGATGACAGACTTCTTCTTCTCGACAGGTACACAGGTGAATACGAAGACCATATGATAAAGGATTTCCCCTCACTGCTGAGGCCGAATTCCATTCTCGTCGTAAACAACTCGAAGGTGAGGAAGGCGAGAATATACGGTAAGAGCAGGGATACTGACGGAACGGTCGAGTTTCTGTTCCTCGGGGAGAACGATGACGGAAGCTGGAATGCAATCGTCAACAAGGCAAAGAGGCAGAGAGTGGGTAAGGAGTACGTATTCTCCACGCTCGAGGGTGAAGAGTACTGCACCGGATCCATAAAGGCGGTTCGCGATGACGGAACAAGGGATGTCGTGTTCTCGAAGCCGATAAATGAGGAATTCTTCCTCAAGTGCGGACATGTGCCTCTTCCTCCCTACATCAAGAGAGAGGATAATTTCCAGGACGAGAGCCGCTACCAGACTGTATACGCAAAGAACGAGGGAAGTGTTGCATGCCCGACGGCAGGTCTTCATTTCACGCCGGAGATTCTCGACGAAATCAGGAAGAGGGGAATCGAGATAGTGGAAGTCACGCTCCATGTCGGAGCCGGAACCTTCCTTCCTGTCCGTACTGATGATATCGAGAGCCATCACATGCACACCGAAAGCTACGAGATTCCACCGGAGGTTGCCGAAAAGCTCAACAGGGCAAAGAGGGAAGGCAAGGAAATCGTCGCTGTCGGAACTACGAGCACGCGTACTCTCGAAAGTGCTGCCGATGAAAGCGGTAATCTTGTCAATTTAAAGGGAAGAACAAGCATCTTCATCTACCCGGGATACAGGTTCAAATTCATCGACTCGCTTCTCACGAATTTCCACACCCCCGAGTCAACGCTCGTAATGCTTGTCAGTGCCCTTGCAGGGAAGGACAATATCATGAATGCATATAAGCATGCCGTCGAGGAGAGATATCATTTCTTCTCATACGGGGATGCGATGTTCATAAGATGCTGAGCTTCTTAAGTTCAGTTTCAATTCTTTGAGATATGCCGTCGATGGAGAGTGTTCCGTCGACGGTTATTATTGTGACCGTTTCCGGAAGCTCACTGAAAGCCCTGAGGTAGTTCTCCCTTACACTCTTGAGGTATTCTTCCTTCTCGAAGAGTTCCTTTTCCTCTCCTCTCTTCTCGATTCTCGCCATGCACTCGTCAACGGGAGTGTCGACGAATATTATGATATCGGCATCACGGAAACGTGAGTTTATCTCCCTGATGAAAGTGTAGGAACACTGGACAGCCTGGTAGGCAAGGGAAGAGTAGAAGTATCTGTCGCTTATCACGATATCACCGTTATCGAGATGTCCCTCGATTCCGTACTCCGGATTATAGAGGTGATCATCCCTGTCGGAGGAGTAGAGAAGAGCGAGAGCAGACGGCGTCGTTGTAAACTTCTTCTGAAGGCATGCCCTGACGGTCTTTCCGATAGGGTTGTCAGTCGGCTCATGTGTCAGAAATACGTTTCGTCCTGTGGCGGAGAACTTATCTCCCAGAATCTTCATCTGTGTAGTGGTGCCGGCTCCGTCGAGTCCCTCGAAGACTATGAACTTTCCTTTTTCTTCTCTCATACCTTTGTCCTGATGAAGAGAAGTATAAGCGTTAAAACGAACCTCGTTCAATCGGTGAGGATAACGGAGAGAAAGGGATTTTCACACAAAATACAGCTGAAACATACAGTCGTGATTCTTCAGTTTTCATTTCTCATGAATATAATTGAATATATAATAATGAATTATTGAAAAGGCATTACGGTTTGCCTTTAACTTCTTCTCCATGACAGACTCCCCTTAGTCATATATAATGCGTGAGTTGAGGACAGACGGGAGATGAAGAAAGCGAAAATAATACGAAGAGTAATTGCGGCAGCTGTTCTTGTCCTGCTTATCGCATCATTTTCACTTGTCATATACATAAAGAACAATACAGCCTCAGTCGTCAACAGGATTATCGAATATAAACAGGGTGAAGATTCTCCCTGGAAGTTCTCCTTTGAAGATATCGAGACAACATTCGATGACGGGACAACATTCTCCGGTTTCTCGCTTTTCTATGATGACATGTTCCTCGGACGGCTCGACAGCGTGACTGTCGACAAAGGAGTCATGGGACTCTGGAAATTCTGGAAGACTGAAGGCAGTGCGATAACAGCCAGAGTGAAGGGCGGCAGGATAAATCTCACGAATGCACTTGCTTCCTACGCCGACTATAAGGAAAAACCTCATAGTGGAGAATTCTCGTTCTACGACTTCATAACGGACCGTACTTCATTCGTTACCGGCGAGAATATAACGATAGAGTATGACTATCTTACGGGAACAGCAGACAGTCTTTCATTTTCTTACACATCATCGGGCGATGTCCTGACGGGAGTATTCACATCGAAAAGCATTGGCGTAATCTATACTGATTACAAGGGTAATCTCATCAATGCCAGCTGCAGCTTCATTAAGGATGAAGATATAAAAATCACGGCAGGAGCAGATAAACTCCATCTGTCCGGAACCGACGCTAAGGCAGAGCTCGAAGGCCTCTTGTTCTCCGAGACAACGCCGTCAGTTGCGGCTTTTCTTTCCGGCGATTTCCTCGGAAAGCTGGAAATCGGGAAGGGTGAAGTCGAAACAAAGCAGGGAACCGTATCATTCAGTGACGGAGATTTTCTCTACAGTGACACAACACTTACAGGTTCTTTCGGTGACACCCGAGTCAATGTTCTCGATGTGTCAGCCGTCACTGACACATTCCGTGTCACGTTCGACACTGAGTCTTCATTCACGGCTTCCTTTGACGAGATGACTGTCAATAACGGTCCACTGATTTACACTGCAGGAAAGACTGAGGCAGAAGGGAAACTTACCGACGGGGCAGCTTCACTGAAAACGGAAAGCATTAGATGGGACATGTCAGAGTTTACTGACGGAAGGATCGGGAACGCGGTGTTCACTTCAGTTTCATCTGATGTTTCTTTCAGCGATGACTTCATCGTTGATTATTCTGCAGAATCTTTTACTGCAGACATTCCGGAACTGGAATCCACTATAACCGGAAATGATATTACAGCAGCAGTTGATGAAAAGAAGATTACTCTCTCAATCGGAAGTATAACGACTGACATCTCAAGTCTGACAGAGGGAAGAATCGGGGAATTAGGGGTCAGTTCATTCAAGATGGAACTTGAGAATGATGACGAAAATGTTCTTTCGTTCTCCTTCGATACCTTTGCATCCACCTCCGATGAGGATATGGATGACATAACGTTTTCGATTGAAGGCGAGATTACGGCACCATTTGATTCTTTCCCGCGAGGAAGAATAGAGATAAGAAATCTCTATCCGGGATTCGGCAGCGTCATCAGATCGCCTCTTATAATCGAAGGTAATCTCGACGAAGAGGCGCTCCTTACTCTCGAAAGCGACAGCATATCTCTCGATCTTGATGTTGATACCGACGAAAGGAGAGTGAAGGGCAGTGTCATATTCTCGGATCTTCCTCTGAAGAATGCACTGGAGTTCGTACTGGCGACCGAATTCGATAAGATAAGCGACAGAAGTCTCATCAATATGACATCAGACATCGACCTTTCTCTCGACGAAAACAACAGTCTTGTCGGAACCGTTGCATTCTCTCTCGATATCACCTCCATAAAGGTGAAGATGTTCTCTCTTGATGTCTCGTTCGACGGCTCTGTCAGGATTGAGAACGGAATGATGACGCTCGACGGCGTCAGAATAACGACTCCTCTCTTCTCTTTCGGAGTCGAAGGATACTATGACCTTGTAACCAGGACGCCCCATTTCAGTTTCACTAAGTGAAAATTACAGAGTAAATTCATCAATGTCTCTTTCAGAGTGAAGGATAAAACATTAAACTGAGAAAGATTGAAATTAGGATAGACAGAGAAGTATGAAATACCACAACAACATGAAGACAATACTCATCACATGCTTTGTGGTACTGCTGTTTTTCTCCGTCTCGGTATTTCTCCTTGTAGCCCTTCATCTCACATCACCGACGATGATAATCACGGACCAGCTCATGAAGAGCATCTCCGAAGTCGACTCAGACTTCTCCCTGGAGTTCGAGGGACTCGAGAGAAACTTCCGTGACCGTGTCATGCTCAATAACCTCAGGCTTTACTATAAGGATGAGGAGTTCGCATCATTCGACAAGATCGAAGTAAAGCTCGGTCTCTTCGACGCAATTGCCTACATAATGAATCTCGGAGGAAGTGCCGAGGTCAACTTCCGTGACGGAAACGTCGTTCTTCTCGATTCCTTCTTTGGTTCTTCCGGTACTTCCGGTAATGATTCTGCAGCAACTGCTCCTGATGGTGTCAGTCCGGATATCTCGCTTTCAACATTCCTTTCTTCACACAACATAACTCTTTCATTCGACAACACGTCTCTTACGACACCTTACGGGGAGGGAACTGTCGACGAACTGTACCTCAGCTATCTCGGAAGCGAGGAGACACTCGTGGGAGAGCTGAAGAGCTCATCTCTCAGTCTCTCGTATTCGGGGTACGACGTTACCCTTGTCAGTCCCGATATCTCGTTCACATACGGAAAGACCGTCTATCTCGATCTCTCACTCACAAGGATGGAGACTGCAGGTGACGGAGTCACGGCATCAGTTAACAACCTCAGTGTTTCGGTTAGTTCAGAGTCGCTCTCTTCTGCCATGGAGGGGGTTCTCAACGCAAAGCTCAGCTCTGACAGCATAAGTGCAGACTACAACGGTAATTCCGTCACTGTTGATGATATCTCGTTCATATGGACCGAGGACAGGAAACTGGACGGAACTCTGAAGAGGATTTCTGCCGATGCTCCGACATACTCGCTTTCCCTTGATTCAATCAGGGCTTCCTTCTCCGGCTTCAATTCATATTCCCTTTCTGTCGATGACATATCGGGAACGGTTGCATCCCTTCCTGTCAGCGGAAAGGGACTGGAGCTTGAGGGGAACCTCGAGGAGAAGTCTCTCTCGTTCATCCTCGGAAAAGTCTCATCGGAAGCATCAAAGTACACGAAGAACAATCTCTCGGGCGTGAATATATCGTCACTTGAGGGAAGTGTCGCCTACAGCGACGGCCTCTCCCTTGCCTTCAGCCTCGACGCAGCTGCCGAGACCGTGAGCCGCAGAATCGACGACATATCCTTCTCGCTTGATGCTGCAATCAACCTGAAGGACAGGAAGATAACCTCATCCTCCGTCAGGATAAACAATCTCTATCTCGGCTACGGCGAGAAGTACAGTTCGCTTCTCTCCGTTACGGGAGACCTCGATGAAGCTGTAATCTCCCTCGACTACGGTATCTTCGATATAGACCTCACTGCATCGTTCAACAGACAGACACTCACGGGAAGCGTGAATATTGATTCGCTCTCGCTCTCCGACGCCGTTCCGCTCTTCTGGGACGGGGAGATAGCATTCTTCAACGAGAAATCAATTCTGTCGCTTTCGTCCTCTTTTGATCTCTCTCTCGAGAAGGAAACAGGAAAAGTGAAGGGGGATATCGACTACAGCTTCAATGTGGGAGCACTCAAGCTGGCCTTTGTCGAAAGCTCACTTTCTTCTTCCGGAAAGCTCACGCTCTCGGGTGACACCGTCCTCATTAACGACATCACACTCGGAACATCGTTCTTTGATATAGAAGCCACAGGTTCATTCGACCTGAGACAGTATCTGCCGACTCTCGATTTCAAGGCAACTCTCAAGAACGGCAAGGAACTCATCAACGGATACATACACCTGGGTGAGACCAGAAGCTATTCCTTCTATGCAGACTTCAGTGCAGTGAAGAAGACGTACCTTACGGGTACTGTCGATTTCAACGAGAAGAATCTTGTCGTTTCCTCTTCCGTCCTCGAGACAAACGGAAAGGAGAGACCTTTCTCGCTCACCGTCAATCTCGCTGATAAGCTCATAGCTATCCTTTCCGATAATCTCTCCGTGAAATTCGACTATGCCGACGGAATAAAGGGAAAGGCAGTGGCTAATGCACTTGAAACTCTCAGAAGCGACGACGGCAGGGCACTTGTCTTCGACGGCGAACTTGACGTCAGCTACTCGCTGTCCGAGGGACTATCTCTTTCATCGAGCACAGTATATGTGAGGGATATCTTCCTGCTGCCGGCTTCTCCCTCTCTTTCATTCACCGTCACCGGCAGCAACGACAGGATAAGACTTGACGACATAAACGTAAGATTCACCGATAATACTCTCTATAAAGGAGCCGTCTCTCTCGATTTCGACAGTAACTCTGCCGTATTCGCACTCGACGAAGAGGGAGGAGAAGGGGAAATCCTCTTCTCTCTCTATAAGGACACCCAGTTCGTTGCCGTACTCAAGGCTGACGGAATCAGACTCTCGGTTCTCGGACTCGACAACATGACTGCAGCTCTCAACCTCTACGGAAGGGCCGCAAGGATCGAGGACTTCTCGTTCACGGGTTCACTCGACATCACATCTCCCGACGGCGACAGGAGAGCCGTCAATGCCGACCTTACAATCGACGGCACATCCCTCGTCCTCAGCGACGTCGAATACTCCTCGGAGGACGTCAGTGCAGCGATGGACAGACTCTATCTCGATGCAACTGAAGGAGTATTCGGAATTGACAGCTTCACTTTCCGTCTCGAGAACAGGAAGGCTGCGAGGGATTATCCCATCGAGGGAGAGATAGCCCTCACAGGGGAAATGGAGAAGGGTGACTCCCTCTATTCGTCAGTACTTTCCCTTGTGAGCGGCAAAGGCAGCGGCGTAAAGGCAAGATTCAGTATCGTGAATCTCGACCTCGATTCCTCCCTCTTCGTGATATCAAACAAATACTGTGACATCACTGTCGACGACAGCACTCTGACGCTCTCGGGTAACTTCCTCACCGGAGAAGTAGAAAAGGAAACCCTCTCGGGTTATGTCTCTGTGGATATCGAGGACATCGCAGTCGCGACATTCACGTTCGATCTCTCGTCCGAACTCGAAGCCAAGGCCGACATCGAGGCATTCAACATGGGTATCGTGAACCTCCTTCTGAAATACCCGACACTGGTATTCCGTGATGACCTTGTCGGCGGAGAAGTATCCCTTACAAGAAACTCCAGCGGGGAGTTCAGCATGAACGGCGCCCTTCACACCGACGACCTCGGAGTCGACGTGTTCTGGATAGAGGACCAGACCCTGATATTCCATAACGCATCATTCATAATCTGGGACAATGTTCTCTCATCCTCATTCACATATGTCACCGTCTATGACAAGCTCACAAGCGAGCGTAAGAGTGTCAGGATGAATGTCGGAGTCGCAATGTCGGAGACTCTCAGCATGGAGAGCTGGGAAGTCGACGTCTACATCGACGAGGACAATCCCGTGAGACTTCGTATCCCTCTTCCTCTCATCGGAATAGATATCCTGGGGTATGTATCGGGTCACTACTATGCATATTCAGACGCCAACGGAATGGACAACGACGGTACGCTCACACTCACTGACACCGTTGTCAGCGTCGGTATGAACCCGTACCCGAAATGGTATGACGAAATCGGAGGAACGACATTCCTCAATCTCAAATTCAACTTCGGAAAGAACAACAGGATTCTCTATCCGGCAGGAGATGACCCTATATTCTCCATCGACCTCCAGGAGAACTCGTCTGTCTACGCCTATATGGGTTCTGACGGCAGCTATTCCTTCACGGGAGACATCCAGGTGAGGGGAGGTGAAATCTTCTACTTCCAGAAGTACTTCTATATCACAAGCGGCTCCATCTCCTTCGACGATCCGAACCACTTCAACCCGAAGATAAACCTCCGTGCAACGCTGAGGGACTACACTTCCTCCAGCGAAAAGGTCGAGATATACCTCGTTCTCAAGGACAACACTTTCGATAATCTCTCTCCGACACTCGAGAGCTCTCCCGTCATGGAGCTCAGTGAAATCATGGAGATACTCGGTCAGTCGATTCTTCCGCAGTCGACGTACGGATCGGTAAGCGTCTCGTCAGTGGCATCTCTCGTGACCGAGGGATTCGACATCCTGTCGCGTCTCGGTATCGTGACATCGGGTAATCCGCTGTCGTCACTCTCGTCGTCCCTCAAGAATGTATTCGGAGTCGATTCGTTCTCGCTGCATTCCAACATCCTGAACAACATTGTAGCCGACACCATAAGCCAGGCGACGAACAGGACAACCGAGGCTTACTCCCCGATGGCGAGGTTCCTCAACGGAACGACGCTCAACGTCGGTAAGTACCTCTCCAGAAACCTCTACATGCAGGCGATGGTGCATCTCGAGGCAACGGGGGACAAGAAGAGCTACACAATCATTTCCGACGACCTTGCGCTCGACACGGAGTTCTCGCTCGAATGGACGAACAGTGCATTCAACGTCACGTTCTTCACGCGTCCGAGTTACTTCTCGTTCGATTCGATACTCTCGACATTCGGCTTCAGCATCACGAAGACGCTGAACTTCTAGATAAAAACAAATAAAACACATAGACAGAAAGAGGAAGGGGTAAAATCAAATTGTTGAGAAAGAAGAAAATACGGATTTCATACTTTCGCTCTTCACATTTGAGTTACCTTCCTTTTTCTGCTAAACTTCACAACAGAGGTAAATATGAGGAAAAGTAAGCTTTTAGTTACTTTGATTGTTATTCTTCTTGTCGCTCTTCTTCCGCTCGCAGCATCTGACGGTGACTGGTACGAGGGAAAGAAGATTACCCGTATAGATATCCTGGGCCTTCAGAATGTGAAGGCTTCCACAGTCGATTCAATCGTGAAGGACTATGTCGGACAGAACTTCAGCGATGAACTCTACTCCGAACTCGACACTTCGCTCTACTCGCAGAGCTGGATGAACTACATGCTCGTCGACGCACTCGAGGACGAGACAGACCCGGACGGAGTTGTCCTCTCCATTGAAATCTACGAGAACCCGATGATCTCATCGGTGGAATTCGAAGGCAACAGCAAAGTAAGCAAAAGCTCGTTGCAGTCTGCGCAGAACCTCACGAAGGGTTCCTATTACTCATCAAACAACATTTCCGCTAATGCCGCACTCATAAAGGAACACTATCTCTCGAAGGGATACAACGACGCCACAGTCGAGGGAACAGTCACGGAGAACACCGATGCGAATACCGTTGACGTCAAGTTCGTCATAAACGAAGGCAAGCAGTACAAGGTGAGGGCAATCCTCTTCGAAGGCAACAGCGCACTCACAAGCAAGGAACTCAAGAACCAGCTCTCGACCAAGGAGAAGTCATTCTTCAATTCCGGTAACTTCGTCGAATCGACACTGACGGCGGACGAGAGCACAGTTCTCAACTACTATGCGACAAAGGGTTATCCCGATGCTCAGATCACCGAAGTCAGAAAGGAAGTGATTGAGGAAGAGACAACTGACAGCACCATTTACCTCAACATAACATTCGTTCTCGAAGAGGGCGAACTCTGGACAATAGATTCAATCACGGTAACGGGCAACACGGTATTCTCCGACGAGGAGATAAACGAACTCATAACAATCTCCTCCGGAGACATCTACAACAGCGAGAAGATAGAGACAATCTACTCGAACATCGCGCTCAAGTACTACGACAACGGCTATGTATATTCCTCAATAACACCGTCAATCGATGAAGAAGAAGGCAACAGGGTTGCCATCACCTTCGCAATCGTCGAAGGTGAGCAGACCGTCATCGAGGAGATAAGAATCAACGGCCTCGTGAAGACCAAGCCGTATGTTCTCGAAAGGGAGATGGACATAAAGGTCGGCGACGTATTCTCACGCTCCGCGTTCGTACAGTCACAGCAGAACATGTACAACACGTCGCTTCTGAAGAACATCACGGCGAACATCTATCCCGGCACAACAGAGAACGGAGTAATATGCGAGTTCACTGTCGAGGAGGCCAACACGATGGAGCTCCAGTTCGGTGCGACATTCGGCGCAAACGAAGTCGACGGCTTCCCGGTCTCCGGATTCCTCTCACTCTCGAACTCCAACCTCGGAGGAACGGGAAGGGCGCTCACACTCTCGACGGAGCTCAGCCCGACAACGCAGTCGCTCTCGCTCTCCCTTTCCGACAGCTGGGTAGGGGACGTCAGATGGTCAAATGCCGTAAGCATATCGGTTGCAAGGAATGTAAGAAGTAGTACACTCCAGAGAGGTATCGGAAGCGCATACTATGACGGAAGAGACGATGACGAGGTGACTTATCCTCTCGGCTATAACTCCGCTTACGAATGGTACAAGTCCGGTCAGACGACACCGTCGTCCTCCAACCTCATGAAGTATGACAACTATTCGTTCACGGTCGGTTACTCATCGGGTTACTCATGGGTATTCAGCGCAGGAACACTCAGTGCAACCGGCGGTGTATCGGTCGGCCTCAACAGGGCAATCTACGACCCCGTGAAATACGATCCGTACGAATACCTCATCAAGAAATACCAGGAGAAGTGGCAGTTCTCCAATAAGCTCAGTGCAACACTCAGCTGGGACGCAAGGAACTACGTCAGCACAATTCCGCACGGCTATGTCGCAACTCTCAACTACACATATGCCGGAGGAATCCTCGGAGGTCTCTCGAACTACAACAAGCTCTCCCTCAACCTCAGCATGTATACGGGAATCTGGAGATTCTACAACAAGGAGAAGGATACGGCGAAGAACCTCATCCTCGGTTTCACGAGTGAAGTTGACTTCATGCTCCCGCAGTACTGGAACAAGGACAACGGAGGCTGGAAGTGGCATGACGCGAAGGACGGCGCAACGAAGTACGAGATGCTCTACATCGACGGCATGAACATCGGACGCGGCTTCTCCGTACAGACTGACAAGGCCTTCCTCTGGAACAACCAGGTAGACCTGACGTTTCCTCTTGCAGAGGATGTGATATCTCTCGAGGGATTCGTCAGCGCAACGGCTGTAACTACAAAGCTCGAGAAGCTCTCGTTCTCCTCTCTCGACTGGTATATGGCGGCAGGATTCGGAATAAAGATGGAAATTCCGGGATTCCCCCTTGGTCTTTATCTCGTGAAAAATGCTACAATACTCTCCGGCGAATCCTTCAAGTGGATTAAGGGTCCGCTATTCTCAAACGGAGACAAGGGTGGTCTTAGCCTCGTTCTGGCTATCACGACATCCATATACTGATGGACGAAAAGAAAAACGAAACACTGACGCCCATGGTGCGTCAGTACATGGAAATAAAAAAAGAGCATCAGGACAAGGTGCTCTTTTTCAGACTCGGCGACTTCTACGAAATGTTCAACGAGGATGCCGTCGAAGTCTCGAAGCTACTCAATCTCACACTCACGCACCGCGGTACGATGCCCATGTGCGGCATTCCGTACCATGCTGCGAAGAACTATCTCAAGAGACTTTTAGAGTACGGGAAGAAGGTCGCTATCTGCGAGCAGTTCGTCACCGACGAGAAGAAGCTCGCGGACAGGACGGTTACCCAGATCTTCACGCCGGCAACAGTCGTCGACGAAGAGTACATCGATTCTCTTTCCTCCCAGTACATCGCATCGGTATATACCGACAGGAAAGGTGTCTATTGTGCCTGGTGTGACATCACGACAGGGGAGTTCAAGGTAACGGTACTTCCACTCGAGAAGGATTACAGCTCACTCGAGTCCCTTCTCTTCAAGATTGAATGCAAGGAGATCATATGCTGTGATGACACATATTTCTCCGAAAAGGAATTCAGACGCATCCTCGACAGTCAGAAAGCCATGATAAGCAAGCTTCCTTCCTGGTACTTTTCGATAAGGGAGGGGAGAAAAGCCGTCGAGAAGCAGTTCGGACAGTCTGCAGTCAGACTGAGCTCCATCGGGGAGAAGTCCCCCGAGCTCTGCGCCGTGGGGTCTCTTCTTGACTACATCGAAGAGAATGCAAAGACGGAGCTTCCTCAGCTCAGGTACATCGAGAAGATAACGGACACATCGTTCATGGTCCTGAATTCGGCAGCCGTCAAGAACCTCGAACTCATTCACAATCTTCAGGACAATTCAAGTCAGTACACTCTCTTTTCGTCCATCAACAGGACAAAGACTCCCTCGGGTTCGAGATTTTTAAAGGATGCAATTCTCCATCCTCTTGTGGACATAGATAAGATAAAAGAGAGACAGAGCTGGGTCGAACTCCTCTACACTGACAGGAATGAGAACGAAAGGGTAAGAAAGTGCCTGAGTGAGATAAGCGACCTCGAACGTCTCAGTGTAAAGGCTGGAATGAAGAGACTGACGCCGCGTGACCTCATCGCCATAAGCGAAAGCACCTCGGGCTTTCTCTCTCTTGTAGAGAACAACGAGAAGTATTTGGAGCTTGTCGACAACAACACATTCGACTTTGCATCCCTCATCGACTTCTCTACATCTGTCATAAAGGCAGTCAACAGGGAATGCACGAACATCAACAACGCAGGAACAATCATAAAGGACGGCTACGATGAGGAACTTGACGAACTGAGGAAGCTCTCGTCATCGGGATCCTCGGTACTCGGGGAATACCTCGAGAGAATCAAGGCCGAGACCGAGATAACAACATTAAAGGTAGGGGAAAACAGGGTAATCGGAAGCTACCTTGAAGTGAGCAAGGGACAGCTCGACAGGGTTCCGTCATACTTCATACGCCGTCAGACGCTTGTCGGAGGCGAAAGGTACACTACCGACGAACTCATAAAGATACAGGAGAGAATATATTCGGCAAAGGACGATGAGGCGAAGAGGGAGAAGGCTGTCTTCAATTCGTTCATAAACAGGGCTTTCGATCTCCATGACGACATAGAGAGAATGGGAAAGGTGATAACACTCCTCGATTTCTATTCCTCCGCTGCAGAATGCGCTCTCGAGAAGAACTACACGAAGCCCGAAATAACCCTGGACGGTGAAATGGACATCGTGAACGGCCGACATCCCGTAGTCGAGGACTACACCGAGAACTACATTCCGAACTCGTTCTCATCGAAGGAATCGCGGTTCTCCCTCATCACGGGACCGAACATGGCCGGAAAGTCCACGTACCTGAGGCAGATAGCTCTCATAACGCTGATGGCCCATATGGGATATTTCGTTCCGGCAGAGAAGGCGGTGATTCCTCTTACCGACAAGATATTCTGCCGTGTGGGTGCATCCGACAACCTTTCGAAGGGTGAGAGCACATTCCTCGTAGAGATGAGCGAATCGAGCCAGATACTTCTCTCTCTCACTCCCCGCAGCCTTGTCATAATGGACGAAATCGGACGCGGCACGAGCACCGAGGACGGCATGAGCATAGCCTATGCCATCATGGAGTACCTCAGGAAGGCCGGTGCGATAACCCTCTTCTCGACGCACTACCACGAACTTACGATGCTCGACACATCGGGCCTCCAGCTGCTGCACATGGCGGTACTCGAGGAGAAGAACCAGATAACCTTCCTCAGAAAGGCGGAAAAGGGCGTTGCGGCATCGTCGTACGGCATACATGTCGCAAAGCTAGCGGGAATCCCGAGGGAGATAATAAACAGCGCGAACTCGTTCATGAAGAAGCACTTTGCCGATTATTCCCTCTCCACCGAGGAAGGCTCGCTCTTCACATCGGAAGGAAAGGACATGACGCTGACGGATGAAATAATCGAGGACATTTCGGATTTCGACACAGATTCGTCGACTCCTCTCGAGGCCCTGATGTTCATATCGGAACTGAAGAGGAAAATAAAGGAAGATAAGTAACCTTTTTTAATGTATAATCTTTATTGAGATATGAACGAAACGGTAATTTTCACTGTCAATGTGATAATATGCTCCTTCATAGTGGCAGTTCACCTTGACAGACGAGCGATGGAGAGGGAGAAAGTCGGGGACATAACGAAGTGCTTCCTCATTCCGTCTCTCTATTCGACACTCTTCACGGCATCAAAGGCATTCCCGCGCGAGATAGCTCGCCCCTGGATGCTCCTCCTGATAACTGTCTTCTACACGCTCGGAGACATACTGCTCCTGGAGAAGAAACCTTTCTGGAGATTCGTGGCGGGCGCCGTGTCATTCGCCCTCGGGCACCTCATGTATGTCCTCTATTTCTCGTATTACGGGCAGAACATCTTCACGCTGCTCGGAGGAATGATTCTCTTCGGAGTCCCGTTCATATATGTCGTGAGATATGTACTTGCGAAGAAGAGCATAAAGTTCGGCCTCGGGGCAATCCTCTATGCCTTCATACTCTATCTATTCGGAGTGGGAATGTGCGCAGTCTTCTCCTTCGAATACCTCAAGACGTCGCTCCTCGTCTTCGTCGGCGTATGTCTCTTCATGTTCAGTGACGGTAAGATAGCCCTTCGGGCCCTCAAGGGAGAGAAGAAGTACACTTCATTCATAATAATGCTCACGTACATCGCCGCGAACGTATGTCTCGTTCTCGGAGTATGGTGCATAAATGTGCCCGTCGCCTCTTGACAGAAGAGATAAAGAGGGATATGTTTTCCATAGTTTCATTTAAAGCAATTTAAAAGGGACCGGCTAAGCCGAGTCCCTTTATTTATGAGGAGCAGAATGCTGAATTACGGCGAAGAGAAAAAAGAGCTTTTCAGAGAGATAGAAGGCCTTGTGTCGACGCTCTCGCTCGTTCCCGTCGAAGTGGGGAAGACAAGCGGGAAGGAAGGCGTGAGCATGAGGGTACTTCTCTACAGGAAGGATGAAGAGATAACGATTGACGACCTCGAGGCAGCGTACAACATAATCTATCCGCGTTACAGCGTGACGGAGGAGAGAGACCTCACCCTCGAAGTCTCGTCCCCGGGACTCGGTAGGACTTTCAAGGATTACTACGAGTTCACGGTCTTTCAGGGAAAGCGCGTCAGACTCTATTCGACTGCATTCTCGTCCTATGTTTCAGGTGTAATTGACTCGGCTGATGAAAAAAGCGTCACTCTGACTGATTATCTTGTCGAAGACAGGAAAGAGAAGGGTGACAGAATCACAGTCGTATATGATACAATAGCTAAGGCTAAACTCGATTATCTATGGGAGGATAAAAATGATTAATCTCACAAGCGAAATAAACTCCATGATGCTTGAAAGAGACATGAAGCTCAAAGAAGTCACGGCAATGATCAAGGACATGCTCCGCTCCGCATACAAGAGAAAGTTCGGAACCGACGAGAACGTCAAGATCAAGTTCTACG
>CAZGNN010000013.1:0-9503 GCA_964527335.1 uncultured Spirochaetaceae bacterium
CGGAAAGAAATACAAGAACTGCTGCGGACGCAGGTTCTGAATGAATAAGGGACGGGAAAACCGTCCCTTATTCTTTTACGATATATAAAAATGTTTAAACACAATTATGTTCAGGGTCAGAAAATTTGACCTTGAACGATGAAAGTAGAAACAAAACGAATAAATGTGAAGCGGTAAGAAGAAATCCGAAAAGGTTTCCGGAATGTACTGTTTTGATATGATAAAAGAATATGACAGTCTTGGTTTGAAGTCGCAAAAAGCGACCTCAAAAGGAAGAAGTGGAACATGTTCTGCCGTAAAAATATTCACAGAGCAGGGAGCCCAATATTATCATCTGTACTGACTTCAGATATTGCTGTAAGTGTCAGCCTGCGCATCATGGATGCTTTCGCGGAAATTCGTCACTATCTTACCGACTTCATAAGAATAGTCTGAAAAAGAAAACGACTATTACTCAAGAATAAGATTGTTCCTCTTCACGTCGTACCCGAGATGCTCGAGGAACGACGAAAGCTTCTTGTAGCCGTAGTTACGGCAGTCGAAGTCGGTGTACTTGTTCTTGAGAGCGTTGCCGATTGTCGAGATATTGAGTCTGTCGCTCTCGGTCTCGTCGACAAGGCCCTTGATGAAGCGTGCAATCGTACGCTCGGACGCAATGCCGCTGACACGCTTGTCCTTGGAATCTGTCTTACCGTTCTTGTCATCGCCCTGGCTTTCGGCAAGAAGAAGATCGAGGTACTTGAACTCGGAGCATGCCGCGACAAATGCCGCAGGAGTCTTCTGCTCCCCCATTCCGATCACCTTCATTCCGGCTTCCTTGAGCCGTGACGCCAGACGAGTGAAGTCACAGTCCGAGGAGACAAGACAGAAGCCGTCGACTTTTCCCGTATAGAGAATGTCCATGGCATCGATTACCATCGTCGTGTCCGTGCTGTTCTTTCCGCTTGTGTACGGGAATGACTGCACCGGAACAATCGAATTCTCGAGAAGAGTATCCTTCCAGCCCTTGGTACCCGACGAGGAGAAATCCCCGTATATACGGCGGTAGGTTATCGTACCCTCCTTCGCAAGTTCATCCATTATTATATCTACATACCGGTAGGAGACGTTCTCCGCATCGATAAGTACTGCAAGTTTCATTGAATCATCCATACTCTTGAATATAAGCAAATATGACGATAAAGACAAATGCCCCGGAAAACCGGGACATCAGTCGTATGTCAGTTCCGTCAGAATCTGAACTTCACCCATGCATCGAACATGTGGTTACCGTTCTGGTACTCGTACCCTCCTCCTATGATGAAACGATCCGATATTCTCCAGTCAAGACCGCCGCCGAATGCATACTGCATTCCGCTCGAGAAAGAGGAGTTCTTCGATGTGAAGAGGTACTCGGCTTCCGCATAGCCGAAAAGGTCGAAGCTTCCCATCCTGATGTCGAGGCCGAGAGCGGTAGTTGCGGCTCCTATTATGTAAACCATCGTGTCATTTCTGTAACCGAATACATCAACACCGGCTTCAGCATAAAGGAAATTGAAGAATGTTCCTCTCATCGAGACCTTGGCCGTCGGATAGAGATGATCATCGCCCTTGTAGTAACGGAACTTTCCCCTGAGGCCGAGAGAAATATCGAAATCGAAATCAACGACGGACTTATTTTTTGCAGCAACAGGTTCACTGACAGGAGCAGGCTCAACAGGTGATTGAAGAGGAACAGCAGCCGTTTCAGCTGTCTTCTCGACCTTCACTTCAGGAACAGAGACAGTTTTCTCTTCAGCTGCCGCAGCTTTCTCCGTTTCAGCGGGCTTTCCATCATACCCGGCAATGATGCTGTCAATAAGAGCGGCAGCTTCGTCACCGAGAACCTCGCATACACTCTTAAGGTACTCGATGTTCTGCTTCGGGTAATGGAGAAGGACTGTGTCTACATCAAATTCATATTCTACGAGTGAAGTCTCTGCAGGGTATTTCTCAATCAGAACTCCGGCAAATGATGTGACGTCATCTTTTGTGACACCTTCGGGAAGTACTATGATTGCATCAGTTTCCGTTACAGTGAATGATGCGTTCACTCCCCTGTAGTCGAATGTGCCGTTGACGCTTCTGACGACCTGCTCTTCGGGTGAATTATTCTCCTCTGCTATCGGAGCGACAGCAAGGGTGTCGATATAATCGGAGACGATTTCATCAAGTTCGGATAGAACCATTAGTCTGTAGTAAGTGCCGCCGACATAATCGCCGTCGAAACGGATTACAAGCTTTCCGTCTTCAGGAACATCATAATAAACTGTGCTGACGTATTCAGCGTAATATTCACTGAAGAGAGCCATGAATGTGTCAATCTCATCCTTATGAATGATATCAGACGGATAGCTGATCGTAGCACTGTCTTCCTCGACGACAACAGATGCCGTGAGGGTATCACGATAGGAGTATTCTGTCCGGATTGTTCCGTCACTCTCTATCACAAGACCCGAGTCATAGACAACAGGTTCAGATTCAGGTGCTGCTACACTTTCCACGCTTTCAGCTTCTTCCTGAAGCACATACATGAGGTCGATGATGGAGACAGCTTTCTTACCGAGAGTGTCGATTGCGTTCAATAGGAACTCTTCCGGCTGCTCGGGATAGTAAACCACAAGCGTATATCCCTCGATATCATAAGTGACATCTGCCGTCTCTTCGGGGTATTCCGTACATACAGCCCAGAGAACAGCCGCGAAATCGTCATCCGACATACCCTCCGGAATCGTCAGGGTTGCGTATGTTCTGTATACGGCGACATCGCTTGAGATTCCCCTGTATTCAACTCTGCCTTCGAATACCGGTGTCTTTGCCTTTCTTTCAGCTTCTTCCGCTTCCTTTCTCAATCTTTCGGCTTCCGCTTCCTCTTCAAGTCTGATTCTCTCCGCTTCAGCTTCCGCCTCAAGCCTTAGTCTTTCGGCTTCTGCCTCTGCTTCCTTTCTCAGTCTCTCCGCTTCCTCGGCCTTTCTTATTCTTTCGGCTTCGTATTCCTGTCTGATGCGTTCGGCTTCCGCTTCACGCTTCAGTCTTGCTTCCTCGGCTTCCTTAAGAAGTCTCTCGGCCTCTTCCTTTTCAAGGTATTCGTTGACGGCTTCGTCAAGGTTCCTTCCCCTGTAAACCTCTTTCGAGAGTTCTTCTCTTACCTCTTCTGGAATTCTTTCATCATTCTCGACCCTCTCAAGGCTGTCGAGATAGGTCGCAACTCCCTTTATTCCTTCGTTTGCAACGTTCTCGGTCACACCGCGTGAAAAGAGCGGAAGGACAAGAAGCGCCGCAATAAGGATGAATATAATTTTCTTCATAGATCTCCTCATCAAATGCTTACCTGGAAGAATCCGGCGGGAGTAACCAGGTAGCTGCCGTCCAGGGCATAACAGCCGTCGAACGCATCGTCTGCTATGGATTTCATGCTTGAAGGTATGTAGATGTCACCCGTAAGATAAATCATCGATGCAAATGCCTTTGCCCCTATCGTCTCAACTCCCTCATCCATCATCAGGAAACTGAAGTAGGTTCCGCTGAATGCACCTTCACTTATCTTTCTGACGGAAGACGGAAAGGCAAGAGTTCCCTCGAGATCTGTGCCGGAGAATGCATATTCACCGATTATCTCAAGGGATGACGGCAGGACAAGTTCGCCTGTAATTCTCGTAGAGTCCGCAAACGCATACTTTCCGATAGTCCTGATTGTCTCCGGCATCGGTCCGATACCCGTCAGCGTCTTACTGCCGTAGAACGCATAGTCCGCAATCCCCACGACGGGAATGTCATCGACTGTTGCGGGAATATAGAGTGTTCCGCGGTAATACGGTCCGCTCTCGAGTATGTATCCCCCGTCACTCTCGCTGTAGACGAACTGGAGGTAACACAGGTCTCCGTCGTCAGCGACGACAGGAACAAGCGGACGCTCGTCTATTCTGGTCTCCTCATATATGGAGAGTGCAGATTCGACGAGGGACTCCATATCGGAAGGGGAAACAGTGGATGACGGATCTCTGTTTTCCGTCATTGATCCGAGTTTCCCGGCTTCCTCAATCGCCATTTCCTCCGTCACGGCTTCCTCCTTCTTCGTACAGGAAGAAAGGAGAACGAGGATGACTGAAAGACATATCAAAAGTTTCTTAATTTCCATAAGCACCCCGCTTGGGCAGGAGAAATCCCCTGCCCCGGTTATCCTCAGCGGTCGATTCTCATGAGAACCCATACGCCGCCGTTGCTGTCTTCCCAGTATTCGACCATCTCCGCGTTCTCTATATCGGCACTTCTGTCAATCGTGAGCGTGATCTGCTTTACGGAATTGACCTGCTTCGTGACATTGGTGATTCTGGTTCCGAGCCACGATGCCATTGCTTCGAGGCATTCGTCCTTAGCTTCGTTCATGTTCTCGATGAAGTCGCCGCCCGAAGCGTATGCCTTCTCGTAGTGGTAGGATCTGTCCTGAGGAACCGAGATTACCCAGTCCGGTCTCGGGATGTCGTTCTTTCCCTTCTCGACGATTCTCTTCTGCATCTGAGTGACTTCGCCCAGTGCAACGAGATTCTCCTCATAAACCGCATAGAACGCAAGGTTGCCCTTTGTTCCCTTCTCGACCGTAACTTCATCATAGACAGTCTCGCTCCTGTCGCCGCTCTTTATCCAGCCGATGAATGTGTAGCCGTCCCTGTAAGGCTTTGCAAGCGTGAAGGAATCATCGCTCGTGTAGGTTTCGGGGTTGGTGTTGCCGTATCTGTAGGAGCCGCCGTCGAGGTCATATGTGACTGTGTAGACTGCAGACTGCCAGAGAGCCTCGAAGCCGAGAGCTCCACCCTTCGATGTATCGACAGTGTAGACTGTGGACGGAACATCGGTTGTGCTGTAGGCCTTTCTCACCCAGCCGAGGAACGTGTAACCATCCCTTACGGGGTTCGTGAGAACGAACGGACTGTCACTTCTCTTATAGGATGTTCTGTTGGGCTCCGTTCCGCGTGCGTAGCTTCCGCCGTTGAGTGCGTAGCTTATACTGTAGCTGCTTTCTGTCCAGACAGCCTTGAGAGTGATGTCGCTTCTGAGACTCCTTGTGTCAACCGTGTAGCCGACAACAGGTCTGTTGCCTTCCTTACCTTCTTCCACCCATCCGAGGAACGTGTAGCCGTCCCTTGTCGGGGACACGACTCTGAAAGTCTCGTCATAGTTCGTGAACGATGACGGGTTGGTGTCGTCGTATTCGAATTCGCCGCCGTCGAGGTCGTACGTCACCTTGTATTCCGTCTCCTTCCATGTTGCAACGAGAGTGATGTCTCCGCCTTCTGTTGTATCAAGAACGTAGTCGACAAGTGCGTAGTCCCTGTCTTCCCTGTCTTCTTTCACCCATCCGGCGAATGTATATGTGTCGCGGACAGGATTAATGAGGACTCTCTTCGGTGTCTCGACTGTGTAGGAAGTGATGTTCTCTCCCTTTCCGAGTTCGTATCTGCCGCCCCTGAGGTCGTACTTCACGCTGTACTCAACTGTCTTCCAGAGAGCCGTGAACTCCTGGTCCTTTGCAAGAGTAGGATCGACAGCAGTTACCTTATTACCCTTCTCGTCATACCAGCCTTCGAATGTGTAGCCGTGTCTTACCGGTGTGATGAGCTCGACTCTGTCTTCGATTGTATAGGACGACTTTGCAGTTGCCTTTGCTTCTCCTCCGCCGAAGTTGTACGTAATCCTGTACTCCGTCGGCTTCCAGACTGCCTTGTAAGAGCGGTCTCCGCCCCTCTCTGTGTCGAGCGGGAGTGAGACGACAGGAGTGTCATCCTCATTCTCGATCCAGCCGAGGAATGTATAGCCGTACTTCACAGGAGAAAGGAGAGTACAGGTCATATCTGCATTGTATGTTGTTATATTCTCTTCGCCCTTGAGGTATTCGCCGCCGTTGAGGTCATATGTGACTGTATAATCAACGGCCTTCCAGAGAGCTGTGAGAACGCAGTCCTTTCCTTCTGCCGTATTGATTACTGCATCTTCAAAGACGTTGCCGTCCGCATCCTTCCAGCCGAGGAAGATGTAGTTGGCCCGTACAGGTCTCTCGAGTGCGATGAATCCGTCATATATTGTGAATGTCTCGGGGTATTCACCCTCTCCTCCGCCGAGGTCGAGACAGACGCTGTAGTCATGCACTCTGAAGAGCGGTGTGTAGACTCTGTCGTCCGTGCTGCCCTTCTCGATAGTGACTACAGTCTCGGCTTCCGTGTACTCCTCGTCATCAAGTACCCATCCCATGAAATCGTAACCGAACTTCTCCGGATTGATGAGAGTGAATGTCTCGTCGTTGACTGTATATGTCGTCGGATTGACCGGCTTCTCGGGTTCCGGAAGCGGGAATCTCACGTCATAAGGTTCTCCGCTGCCGTAGGAAAGCGTGTAATTGATGAGTTCCCATTCTGCCTTATACTTCCTGTCGCCGCTCGAGCCCTGCTCTATCGTGATTGTGTCGTAGCCGACTTCTGCCGTCTTTGTCTTCTCGTATGTATAGACGAAGCCTGCTTCGTCAACTATCTTCTCGACAAGCCTCTCGAGGAGAGCCGAATCGGAATTGGAATAGTCAAGCGTTATTATATTGCCGTTTCTCACAGTCTCCGCTTCCGGGAAGTTGGATGAGAGGAATTCCTCGACAAGGTCCACATACTCATCTGTGAAGAACTGCGGGAGAACCCACTCGGACTTCGTGGCATGCATTCTGACCGTTATGTCGATATTCTCGACGCTGAATGTCAGCGAGAAGATGACAGGATCTGACGGGACTGTCTCCTCGACTGCCCATCCCGTGAATCTGTAGCCGCTTCTGACAGGTGTGATGAGCGTGAAAGTATCTGTCTCGTAGGTGTAGGTGGAAGGATTGGAATCCGCTTCCATCTCGCCGCCGTTGAGGTCATACTCGATTGTATAGACAACAGGTGTCCACTCGGCCTCGAGAACGACATCTGATGCCGTGGATGTATCTGTAAAGAGATCCGTGTAGATCTTTCCTGTTGCCCTGTCCTTCCATCCTGTGAATGTATACGAGTCTCTGACAGGATGAGAGAGTTCTACTCCCTCCTCATCGTCATACATGAATAGAGATACTGTCGTATCATCAGTGAACGAGCCGTCATTGAGGTCATAGCTTACTGTGTATGCGTTTCTGAACCAGACAGCAACAAGGTCCTTCTCTCCCACCGTTCCGATTTCGATTCTGTAGTCATCGTCTGCAGTCTCTACACTCTGTTCCTTCTCTATCCAGCCGATGAACGTGAAGCCTTCACGTGTCGGATTGATGAATGTGACTTCATCCTCGACTGTATAGGACTTTCTGTTTTCGTGGACGACAGGTTCCGGAGCGGGTTCCGGCTGAGGTTCCTCTTCGACAACGATGACGGGATCGTTTGCGATGATTCCGTCCTCATCGTATGTGATGGGGTATCTGACGACAGACCAGAGGGCGACAACGGACTTGTCACCGAGAACGCCTTCCTCGAGTGTGTATGTCTTTACTGCACTCTCTTCATCATTTCCTTCCTCGATCCAGCCCTTGAACACATAACCTGTCTTTCCGAGTTCGGGAAGATATGCGCCGACATCGGCAATCGTGTAGCTGTCAAGAAGAACCGGGAGTACGGGTACATCAAAGGAAGTGTCCTCTCCGCTGATGAATCTTGCACTGTATGTGAGTGTATATCTTTCAAGGTCCCAGAGTGCAACAACCTTCTTGTCACCCGTAACACCCTTCACCATGGTAAACGACTGCACGGCCGTGCTTTCGTCATCTCCTTCCTCCATCCAGCCTTTGAAGATGTAACCGGGCTTTTCCATCTGCGGAAGAATCTTTCCGATGTCTGCGACACTGTATGTCTCGGGAAGTTCGGGGAGAGCCGGAATGAGAGACGGGTCATAATCTGCACCCTTCACGAATCTGGTCTCTGCAGAGAGCTTATAAACTTCAATGTCCCAGAGAGCGACAATCTTCTTCGATCCTGTCACGCCTTCTTCGAGCGTATAAGTCTTTACTGCACTTTCTTCTGCTGCACCTTCCTCAATCCAGCCGATGAATACGTATCCCGGCTTCGAGAGCTCCGGAAGATATGCGCCCTTATCTGCGATGGTGTACTCATCAAGAAGTACCGGGAGTTCGGGTACGAGTGACTGATCATAGTCATCACCGGAGACGAATCTTGCAGAGTATTCGAGAGAATACTTCTCGAGGTCCCAGAGTGCGACGATTGACTTTGCGCCGTGTACGCTTTCGTCAAGCGTATAAGTCTTGAGGGCGGTACTCTCGTCTGCGCCTTCCTCAATCCAGCCGACGAATATGTATCCCGGCATCGAAAGCTCGGGAAGAACGGCACCTGCATCTGCGATACTGTATGATGTGAGAAGCAAAGGAAGAGGCGGAACGAGGGATGCGGGGTAATCTGCTCCGCTTACGAATCTTGCGCTGGCCGTGAGAGGATAGTCTTCAATTCCCCATACGGAAGTGAAGTTTCTGTCACCTGTTGTACCCTTCTCAACCGTGATGGTCTTCTGCGGTGTATCTGTCTCGTTCTCGATCCAGCCTTCGAATACGTAACCCTCTTCCTTTCCGGAGATATCATTGATTACGGCACCGGTTTCGATTGTGTATGAAGTCGGGAGCTCGAGAGAAAGAGCATCGATTGCCGGAGAAAGGGAATCTTCACCTGACGACTCTGATGAATAGCTGATCAGATACTTCACGGGATTCCAGTAGGCGACAAGAGTCTTGGCTTCCTTGCTGTTCTCGATTTTGTATGTTTTCTGGGCTGTCTTCGAATCCTTACCCTCTTCGGCCCAGCCTGCAAAGGTATAACCCGTGACATCCTGAAGAGGTTCAATTACGACACCGTCCTTCTCCCTGTAGCTTGATGCCAGATCGGAAGAAAGAGCAGGTCCTTCACTCCCCGACTCGATTACCCTGCTTTCATAGGTAATACCATACGAGGTGGCACATGATGCCAGGACGGAAACAACGACAAAACAGATACATGCGAGCTTGAACAGTCTTTTCACAGTAATCCCCTCTCAATTGTACTTTAGTTCAATTTTAAAACACCTTACCCGATAAAGGAAGAGGAGATTTGGACAAAAAGACTACTGAAAGAAGTAACAGCTACTCGCCGTCTTCGACTGTTATCCTGATGGTTGATGAAGTGCTGGAACCGATGGACCCGAGTGTCGTGGTACTCTTCACTCTTCCCTCGAGTTTGACGAGGACACGTTCGAATCCGGAGTATCTGATGCTGTTGCCGTCCGCATCCGTGACTACGACATACTTGCTGCCGCCTTCTCTTCCGACTGCTGTCACAACTCCGGGCGCAACAGGTTTAACGGCACTTCCGCTTCTGCCCTTTATGACAAGAGTGTCATCTTCGAATGCAGCTGTACCTCCACTGATGATTGATGAGGAATCAACAGAAGAGAGAATACTCTCCTCCTCTTCAGGAACATCAGCAACTTCGATGATTTCT
>CAZGNN010000013.1:9603-16753 GCA_964527335.1 uncultured Spirochaetaceae bacterium
GAGGTTCTTCAACCGTTACAGCCTCTGCTTCGGGAATCATGACTTCAGTGACTGTCTCCGAGGGAGTTTCCGTTATCTCATCTTTTTTCTCTTCGGGAGGAGTAAGGATAATGAGCTGGGGTTCCTGTACAGGTTCGCTTTCTGCTGTGACGGTTGTCTTCTCTTCTTCCTGCAGAGAAGGCTTCTCTTCTTCGATGACAGGGATGATTACCGCGGGCTTTTCTTCCGTCTCGGTCTTCGTCTCCTTAACGTCAACCTTCTCCGAAGGATTTGCGATAAGGTAGATTACAAGGACAATGAGGGCGACAAGTATGAAGAACGCCGTTGCGAGAGCAGTTCTGCGGTTGCCTTTTCCGCCTCTTTTGTTGTTCCTCTCCGGCATATCATCATAATCATATCTTCCCATGTCTCGACAAAACCTCGCACAGGAATTTATTATACCGATATGGAAAACAAAGGCAACAAGAGCGGCAGTTTTATTCTTCTATTATTATTCGTGATTCTTGCCGCAGCGGCCCTCATCCACTCCGTCTCCCTCAGGGCAGACAGAAGCGGAGGCTACTCCGATCCAGTAGTTTCATCAAAAAATGTAAGAGGCACAGTCTACGACAGGCACGGAAACCTCGTCGCCTTCGACACCGTCACATACGGCTTAATGATCCTCGATGAGGACAAGGCCCAGATGGCGGCTTCGGAAATTGCCGGATTCACTTCATTCTCTCCTGTCGAGATAACTTCCGCCTTCGATAAGGGAACCTCCTTCTTCCCCCTCTCCGGAGAGAGAGCAGACGTGAGGAAGGAAGCCGGGGAATACCTTGTCAAAAACAATCTCATCGGCACCGTCATTCTCACGGCTAAGAGAACGAGGAGCTGTCCCTACTCTTCCCTTTCATCCATAATCGGGACATCGGAGAAAATCAACGAGGGAGAGGGAGGAATCGAGGAGCTCTTCAACTCCTATCTCTCGTCCTCTCCCACATTATATACCGACGCAGTCTACGGAGAGGATCTCGTTCTCACGATTGACAAAGACTATCAGGAGATACTTGCTTCCGCACTCCGGGAGGCAGGATACAAAGGTAATGCCGCCATTCTCAACAGACGCGGCGAAATCATCGCATGGTACGGAGACGTGAGCGAAGAGCTGTTGAGAAACATCTGCTATTCGCATTCGACTAAGGAAGCTACCGTACTCTTCGACAGGGAGGACTACATCTTCACTGAAGAGTGCGAGGAAGTCTCCTCGTTCTATGTATGGCTCTCCTATCCCGATGAAAAGGGCCTGTCCTCAATCCGGAAGGCCCTGGGTGATTAAAGCTGACCGCGGTATGCCCGCTGGTCGAGGCCGAAGCCTATGAGATTCTGTACAATGACATCAGTCGAGGCCTTCTCGAGGTCCTCGGGAACCTTCTGTCCGTCCGTGAAGAACAAAATCGGAAGATTCGTGCGGTAGGAGAACGAGAGCGCGTTTCCTATTGTCCTCGATTCGTCAAGCTTCGTGACGATTATGGAGTTGATGCTGAAGTCGTCCTTGTAGCGTTCCCAGTGCCTCAGCATGTCTTCCTCCTTCATCGATGCAGATACTATCAGGGAGAACGTCGTGTTCATCTTCATGAGCTGCATCGCCATGCCCTTGAGCCTCAGATTCAGTTCGAGGTCCTTGCTCGAGAGCCCCATCGTATCCACGAGTATGAGGTCGTAGTACGTGTACTTCTCGAGTGAGGAGACAAGCTGGTCTTCCCTCCCTACCATGCTTACCGGGATATCGAGCGCACTGGCGAAGGCGCTTATCTGCTCGAAGGCACCGACACGGTAGGAGTCAAGTGTTATGAGGCCAACCTTCTTTCCGGCAGCCTTGTACATGTATGCGACCTTTGCAAGTGTCGTCGTCTTTCCCGCGCCCGTGGGGCCGAGGAAGACAACAACGCGCGAGGGATGAATCTGGGCTTCGTAGTCCATTCTTGTCGATTCGATTATCTTTTCCGAGAGCACCCTCGGGCAGTCTTCGACAGTGCATGAGAGGTTCTCGAGAAGGTGCTCCCTTAACGGGCCGTAGATGTAGTTGAGGCTCAAGAGTCTCTCGGCTTCCCTGAGGCCCGCACTCGTTCCCCTGTGGATTTCCGTATTGAGCCTCTCCGACTGTGAAAGAGAGAGAGGATCCGGAGTCTTCGCCTCCTTCTCGAATTCGTTCATGTCCTCCTTCGAGTCATCCTTCTTCACCGTGGAGGAGATGTAGCATGTTATCTCGCACTTCTTCTGGCGTCGCGTAAAGAGGCCGCCGGGGGTGACATAGTCCCGTCTCGAGTGAACTCTGAGGGCATCTCCGTACTTTGCCTTGGCTTCCTTCACAGCCTCCTCGTATGAAGAGGCGACAACTGTTATGTACTGCATCATCCCTCCTCAGAGGATATACTTCGAAAGGTTCTGGTCCTTCACGATTCCGCTCAGTCTCTCGTCGACGTATGCGGGTGTGATCGTGATGGTCTGCCCCGAGAGTTCGTCAGCCGAGAAGCTGAGTTCCTCCAGGAGTTTCTCCATGACCGTATGAAGTCTTCTCGCTCCTATGTTGTCGTTGGTCTGGTTGACCGTGTATGCGATATCTGCAATCTTCCTGAGAGCCGCATCCTCGAAGACTATGGTGACGTTCTCCGTTCCGAGAAGAGCGCTGTACTGCTTCGTCATCGCGTTGTCGGGTTCCGTGAGGATACGGTAGAAGTCGTCACCGGTGAGGTCCTTGAGTTCCACGTGGAGCGGGAACCTTCCCTGGAGTTCGGGGATGAGGTCGCTGGGTTTCGACATGCTGAATGCACCTGCCGCGATGAAGAGGATGTTCGTCGTGTCGATGACGCCCCACTTCGTGCTGACCTTGGTGCCTTCGACTATCGGCAGGATGTCTCTCTGGACTCCCTCCCGCGATACGTCCGCATTGCTCGTCGAGCCGTGGGATGCCACCTTGTCGATTTCATCGATGAAGATGATTCCCATCTCCTCGGTTCTCTCCTTGGCTTCGTCGACGGCCTTGTCGGGGTCGATCACCCTGTCCATCTCCTCTTCCTTGATGATTTCCCTCGCTCTCTTGATGGTAATCTTTCTTGTGTGCATTCCGCCCTTACCGGAGAAGAGTGCATTGATGGAATTCATCGCTTCGGAGAGATCCTCCATAGTGCCCCCGCCCATTATGTTGACGTTGGCCCTTGCGGAGACGTTCATCTCGACTTCCTTGTCGTCGAACGTGCCGGCCTTCAGCATCGAGCGGAACTTCTCCCTCGTCTCGCTTGCCGCAGTGTCTGTGGGATTTATCTTGAGTGACGGGAGAAGCAAATCGAGGAGTCTGTCCTCGACCTTTCTGTCGACTTCCTCCTCCCGGCTCTTCGCCATCTCCTCCCTGACCATCGAGACAGCCGATGCCATGAGATCCTTGACCATCGACTCGACGTCCTTTCCGACGTACCCGATTTCGGAGTACTTCGTGGCTTCGACCTTCACGAACGGCGCGTTCGCAAGCTTTGCGATACGCCTTGCGATTTCGGTCTTACCCACTCCGGTGGGTCCTATCATGAGGATGTTCTTGGGGCTTACCTCGTCCCTGAGCTCGGGAGAGAGTCTCTTTCTCCTGACCCTGTTACGAAGTGCCACCGCTATTGTCTTCTTCGCTTCGTTCTGTCCGATTATGTATCTGTCGAGAGCAGAGACTATCTGCTTCGGTGTCATGCTGTCGAGTTTCTGTACTTCAAGTGATTTCATTTCTTCTTTCCTTCGCAGACTTCGCTTATGATGTGATGGTTCGTGAATATGCATATGTCTGCCGCGATACCCACTGCCTTCTTCGCTATCTCCTCGGCCGTGAGATCAACGCCGCTGTCAAGGTAAGCCAGGGCCGCAGCCTGTGCGAAGTTGCCGCCGCTGCCGGTTGCAAGCACATCGTTCTCGGGTTCGATTACATCCCCCACTCCCGTGATCATGAGAATCCTGTCGCCGTCGGTGGCAAGGAGAATCGCATCGAGGTTTCTCAGCTGCTTATCGAGTCTCCACTTCTTCGCAAGCTCGACGGCGGACCTCACGAGGTCTCCGTTATAAGTCTGGAGCTGCTGCTCGAAGAGCTCGAAGAGCGTGAAGGCATCGGCAGTCGATCCTGCAAACCCTATGACGACCTTGTCGTTGTATATTCGTCTGACCTTTCTGGCGTTGCCCTTGAGGCAGACACTCTGTCCCATCGTGACCTGGCCGTCTCCGGCAAGGGCTACCTTACCGTCCTTCCTGACGGCACAGATGGTCGTTCCGTGGATATCCATCATTTCTTCTTTCCTTCCGCATGGGGGTGGGACGAGTTGTAGACATTCCTCAGTCTCGTCCTAGAGACATGCGTATAAATCTGGGTTGTGGAAATACTCTCGTGTCCGAGAAGCTCCTGCACCATTCTTATGTCGGCTCCGCGGTCAAGATAATGTGTCGCGAAGGTGTGACGGAGGGTGTGCGGTGTGAACTCCTTCTGCCAGGAGAGTCTCTCCCTGTATGTATCAAAGATAATATGAGCCGACGAAGACGGCAACCTCAATCCTCTTTCCGAGATTATGAGGGCCTTCTCGCCGCTTTTCCCCTTCTCCATGAGGTACTGCTCCCTCCGGGGAAGGTAGACACTCTTCATCTCGTCGATGAGAACGGGTGAAAGGAAGAGGAATCTCTCCTTGTCGCCCTTTCCCCTGATGAGTATTCTCCTCTCCCCCCATTCGATGTCGCCGACGTTGACGGAGAGAGCCTCGCTGATTCTTGCTCCCGTCCCGTATAGAAAGAGAAAGAGGAAGTGGTCCCTCTCGTCCATGAAGCTCTCCCGCGGGAGGGAGAGAAGCTCTTTAACTTCATCCTCCGTCAGGACGGAGGGAAGCCTCGTCTGTGTTGCCCTCAGCGATATTCCGTCAAAGGGATTCGATGACAGAAAATCATCCTTCACGAGGTACGAGAAGAAGGTGCGGCAGGATGTGAGCTTACGGAGGATGCTCTTCTCGCTGTAGCTCTTTCTCATCGCTCTCACATACTCTCTCGCGTCCTCGGGTGAGAAGTCGGTGAACGGGAGAGAAAGTTTCTCCGTGTACGCTTCAAGTTCGTCCAGATCCTCGCCGTATGACACGAGCGTATGGCGGCTGAGACCCCTGACCTTCTCGAGGTATGTAAGATAAAGAGTGATGTATTCCCTGTTTTCCATTGTATTTCTAGAGCCTCATTATATCCCACCGGGAGGAGAAAATTCCATAACTTCCTCCCTCCTTCGGGTATGCGATTGCAGAGGGTGACGCAAGAAAGGACGAGAATGTGTCGATGCTCTCCGCTCCCTCCTTCACAAGGTTCCTCAAAGGATAAGAGAGAAGCGCAGTGCGTAAAACCGCAACGCTCTTTCCCTCATTGAGTGCGCTGTCGACAAAGGACGGAAGTCTCTTTCCGCGGAAGGAGCAGAGAACGGACGCCTTCGACATAATGGCTGCAAGATACGTCACCCCGAGGAGTGCCTCGAAGGAGTAGAACGCGTCGTCCTCGACGATACTCAGTGCCCCGCCTCCCGTGACGAGGGAGCGCGAGAGTGTCGCATGCGATACGCTCCCGAGTCCCTTCGGAAGAAACGAATAGAGAGAGCCGGAAGTCGTATCCAGGACGGCCTTCTCGACGGCAGAACTCAGGAACATATGGGGTATGTAGGCAACGTCGTATCCGTTGAGCAGCGCTTCGACGGCGCTTATGTAGACAGCCTCCGCGTCCTTCTCCGTTCCGCCTCCCGTGAAGTGGAAAAAGACCGTATTATCCCCCGGGACCGTTCCGATGGAATGGACGGTTATGCCTCTGTAGTCAAAAGTCGAAGTGTTACCGAGTGTTCTCACACTATATATAACGCCGTCATTTGTCCTTTTTGTCAAAAAAATCGTCCAATGTCGAATACTTGTCGAAGTTTGACAGGAGTGATGCTGTATCGAGTTGGGTATAGATCTGCGTTGTCTTTATATCGGCGTGGCCAAGCATCTCCTGGACAGAGCGTATGTCGGCGCCGTTCTTGAGCATATGGGAGGCAAAGGAATGCCTGAGCGTGTGGATAGTCGCATCGAGACCGAGGGAGTCGACGACAGAGTGGAACCTGAGATGCGCAGCCTGCCGCGTGAGTCTCCCCCCGCGCCTGTTGAGAAAGAGTGCCTTCTCCCTCTGGTTCTTCTTCGATAAAAGCTTCGGTCTTACATCCGACAGGTACATGTCGAGGGCACCGAGAGCAATGTCCCCGAGGAATACGATTCTCTCCTTTCCCCTCTTTCCTATCACCCTCATGCTCTTCTCGTCCCTGCGGTATGACGAGACATCGAGGGCGACTGCCTCGCTGATTCTCATTCCCGATGAGTAGATGAGCTCGAAGAGCGCCCAGTCGCGCTTCCCCAGTTCATCGTCCGTGAAGGACGCCATGATCTCGTCGATTTCGTCTTCGCTGATGGTACGCGGAAGATGTACGCCTTCCTTCGGCTTCTTCACTTCCTTTGCGGGATTTCGGCTCACTATATGCTCGTTCATGAGAAAGCGGAAGAATGACCTTAACGCCGAGAGAATCTTGCTCACAGTCCTCTCGTCGAGTTTCTCCTCGCCGGTTCTCTTCACAATGTAGCTTTCTATCGTGAGTGGGACACAGTCCTCGAGTCTGATTTCCTCACTCGAGAGGTATGAAAGAAAGAGAGAGGCTTCATGCGTGTAAACCTCTCTCGTCTTCTCCGACAGTCGGAAAACATATGTGATTGAATCGGAGAAGGAAACGATGAGGTCCTTCTCCGTCTGACTCAGATTATTCGTCGTCATCGTTCCTCATTCTGAGAATCGACGGTGTCGTATAGTCGCTGCTGCCGCCCTGTCTCTGGGAAAGCTGGTTCTTGAGATCTGTCCATCTGTTGATGTTGATGACACCTGCGTCCTTCTGCGGTGCACTCTGGGGAGCACTCTGCTGCGTCGTGTAGGAGGGACGCTCCATCTCTCTCGGCTTCTCGGGAGTTTCCGCATTATCCTGCTTCTGGGCCTTCGTTCCGAAGATGTCTGTTGCGTTGGCACCTGTCGAGACGCTTCTGTGCTCGAAGCCCGTTGCAACGACAGTTACCCTGATTCTCTCTCCGAGAGCGGGGTTGTAGGACTGGCC
>CAZGNN010000014.1:0-16616 GCA_964527335.1 uncultured Spirochaetaceae bacterium
TCTGATAAGGAATTACAAGATTCTGCTCGCTGAATACCTTTTCGATTTCGTCGACAGCGTTCTTTCTGCAGTAGTTGAACTCCTTCCAGATACCGACAAGAGGAATCATGATTTCGGGATGTACCTTGAAGCCCTTTCTCTTAGTGTTGATTGCAGCTTCCATGATTGCCCTTACCTGCATTCTCAGAATCTCGGGATAGATCACTGCAAGTCTGCAGCCTCTGAAACCGAGCATCGGGTTGAATTCATGGAGTTCGTTGCACTTGCGGGAAATCTCCTCTACGCTGATACCCATCCTGAGAGCCATTTCATGGCGTGATGTGTGGTCGTTCGGTAGGAACTCGTGGAGAGGCGGGTCGAGAAGTCTGATGACAACCGGAAGACCGTTCATTGCCTCGAAGATTCCCTCGAAGTCCTCTCTCTGCATCGGGAGAAGCTCGTTGAGAGCTGCCTCTCTTGCCCTTGTGTTGTCGGCGAGAATCATCTTGCGCATGCTGAAGATTCTGTCTCCGCCGAAGAACATGTGCTCGGTGCGGCAGAGACCTACGCCTTCCGCTCCGAGGAGGATTGCCTGCTTTGCATCCTTCGGGGTATCTGCATTGGTTCTGACGGACATCGTCTTGAGTTCGTTCACGTATTCCATGAACTTCCTGTAGTCCTGGTAGAGAACGCTCTCGCTCTCGTTCATCGTTCCCTCGAGAACCTGCATGATTTCACTCGGCTTTACATCAATCTTCTGTGCATAGACGTTACCTGTGAAGCCGTCGATTGACATGTAGTCGCCTTCCTTGAGAGTCTTGCCGTTGACGACAAGAGTCTTCTTGGGTTCGTTGACGACGATGTCACCGCAACCGGAGACACACGGGCATCCCATGCCTCTTGCGACGACTGCTGCGTGGCTTGTCATACCGCCGCGGCATGTCACGATACCCTTGCTCACTGCCATACCGCCGATATCTTCAGGAGAAGTCTCGACTCTAACGAGAAGGACATCCTTTCCTTCCTTTGCGGCAGCTTCGGCATCATATGCATTGAAGTAGATCTGACCGCATGCACCGCCCGGGGAAGCGTTGAGTCCCTTCGTATCGGGTGTGATTCCGAGGTCCCTGATGACCTTGTTGTCGAGAATAGGAGCAAAGAGCTTGTTGAACTCCCCTGCAGGAACACGGCTGACTGCCGTTGCCTTGTCGATGAGGCCCGCCTCGACCATCTCGACCTGGCTTCTGATCCAGCTGAAGATGGTTCTCTTGCCGTTTCTCGTCTGGAGCATGTAGAGCTTGCCTTCCTGGATTGTGAATTCAAGGTCCTGCATGTCGTGATAGTGGTTCTCGAGCTTGTCGCGGATGGCGCAGAGCTCAGCATAAGCCTCGGGATTGACGTTCTCGAGTGTCGTGATTGGCTGCGGTGTTCTGATACCTGCAACGACATCCTCACCCTGTGCGTTCATGAGGTACTCGCCGAAGAATCTGTTCTCGCCTGTCGACGGGTCACGTGTGAATGCGACACCCGTGCCGCTTGTCTCACCCATGTTGCCGAATACCATGGCCTGGACGTTGACTGCAGTTCCGAGCAGTCCGCGGATATCATTCATCATCCTGTACTTGATGGCTCTCTCGTTGTTCCAGCTTCTGAAGACAGCGTCGATAGCCTTGAAGAGCTGTTCCTGCGGGTCTGTGGGGAACTCCTCTCCCGTATACTTCTTATATATGATCTTGTAGCGCTTGATGACTTCCTTGAGGTTGGCCACATCAAGCTCCGTGTCGAATGTCTTTCCGTTCTCATCCTTGACGGACTGGAGGACATCCTCGAACTTTGCGTGCGGTACACCCATTACGACATCACCGAACATCTGGATGAAACGTCGGTAGCTGTCCCATGCGAAGCGTTCATTGCCTGTCTTGTCGATGAGGCCCTGGAGTGAGTCGGGATTGAGACCGAGATTGAGGACCGTGTCCATCATGCCCGGCATTGACTGTGCGGCACCGCTTCTTACCGATACGAGAAGAGGATTCTTCCTTTCACCGAGCTTTGCGCCCATGACCTTCTCGAGTCTCTCGAGGTTCTCGAGAACCTGTTCCTTCATTCCGTTGGGGTAACCGCCGTTGTGCTTGTCGAAGAAATCACAAGCCTCTGTTGTGATTGTGAATCCGGGAGGTACGGGAAGACCGATGCTGGTCATGTCTGCGAGGTTGGCACCCTTGCCGCCCAGAAGATTTTTCATGTCGCCTGTTCCTTCGGCCTTTCCTTCGCCGAAGAAGTAAACATACTTTTTCTCTTCCATTCTGATTTTCCTATAGTTTTTTATAAATGCTTGAATATGTTACTGTCAAAACAGTCACAGGTCAACGAAAAAATTTCACAAGCCTTATTTAATTCAATCTGATACAAGAAAAAGAGAAAATGAAAACATAAGAATGTCTTATGGATACATGAATTTTTCTTATTTAGGATTTACGCAGAAAAAAGAAGACGGGCTTGGCTTTACGTCAAAACCCGTCATCAATTTTGCACGATTTGAAAATAATCAGACTGCTGTATAGTATTCGATACCCTTCTCCTCGCCGTTCTTTCTGAGCTTGTTGAGGGCTTCCTTCTCGATCTGTCTGATTCTCTCCTTCGTGAGATTGTACTCGTTTCCGATGGAGGAAAGCGACATGGGCTCGTTTTCGCCGAAGCCGTAACGCTTCATGATGATGTCTCTCTCCTTGTCGTTGAGACATGAGAGAAGCTCTCTCACATCCTCGCTCATTGCAGAAGAAATCATGCTGTCCTCGGGAGAAGCGCTCTCGTCCTGGACGAAGTCGAAGAGCGTTGCGTCGTCCTCTCCGCCGTCGCCGACGGGAGAGTCGAAGGAGACCATATCCTTCGATACGGTGATGAGATTCTTCACTATATCCTCATCGAGTCCGCACTCGGCTGCGATTTCAGCCGTCGTGGGGTTGGGATTACCAGTTCTGTGGGTAATCTCGTTCCTGGCCTTGTTGATGGCCATGAGATCGTTGGTCCTGTTGAGAGGAAGCCTTACGGCACGTCCCGTCTCGCTCAGAGCCTTCAGGATTGCCTGCTTGATCCACCAGACACCGTAGGAGATGAAATGATAGCCCTTCTCCGGCTCGTATCTGTCGATGGCCGTGAGAAGACCGATGTTTCCCTCGTTGATGAGGTCCTCGAGGGGAAGGCCCTGTCCGCGGTACTTCTTTGCCGTGGATACAACAAATCTGAGATTGGCAAGTGCAAGCTTCTCGCGTGCCTTTCTGTCGCCGTTCTTTGCCTTGACTGCGAGATCATACTCCTCCTCATAGCTGAGAAGAGGGATCCTGTCGATCTGCTGGAGGTACTGACCGAGTACCACGCTGTCCTGACTCGAATAAAGATTTGATTTTGCCTTTGACATTTTTAGTCTCCTGTACAAATAGAAATGCGATTAGCGTGCCAAAAGTTATAATTACTTATTATTCAAGTAATTAGTCCAATATATGAATTATGAAGATTGAATTGAAAATGCGTCAGAATGACCCGAGAGAGGGAAAAGCCCTCAATTTCGTGTCATTTTGCTACACACTTTCTGCTGCCGGTGATTCCTGTGTCCATCTGACACGGAAATACGATTTCGACTGAGGAGAGGATGTTCATCCTTCCGTCTGCAGAGACGGGAATGTCGCTTTTCTCGATGGCCGTTACCGTCTCGTCATAGACCATCTCGATGAGGTCGGATACCATATCGCCTTCGCTGAGTGCCAGACGATAGTTCTTCTTCAGTATAAGATACGATGCCATCTGCGTCCGGTAGAAGGATACGAATTCCTTCGTTCGGTGGCAGGACGGAAGGAAAAGAGAGACATAGAGCTCGAAGGCTTCCCTGATGCGGTGTGCCTTCACTGCCCTGATGGCATTCTCGTATTTTTCCTTTCTCATCACATCCATAACAAATTATCCGTTCGTTACTGTTAAGATAATACTTCACGGACAATCGGCAAGAGTAAAAATCAGATTTTATTTCATCATTTTCACTTGTCGCCTTCCCTCTCTTTTCTTATATTCATCTGTGTGAACCATGTTCACCCTACAAACACTAATACAAGAGGTAAAGATATGAAGATTGTTCCACTTGGAGAAAGAGTTCTGCTCAAGGCTAAGGAAGCCGAGACAAAGACAGCAGGCGGTCTTTTCATTCCGCAGACTGCACAGGAAAAGACACAGTTCGCAACAGTTGTTGCAATCGGTGACGACGAAAACATCAAGGTCAAAGTCGGTCAGACTGTCCTCCATGACAAGTATGCCGGCACACAGATCAAGGATAACGGAGAGACTTATCTCATCGTCAATTCCGGTGATATCCTCGCTGTAATCGAGTAAACGAAATCTAGTGAATCTTCAGGGAGCCTCCGGGCTCCTTTTCTTTTCAATGGACACTCCCCTTTCTGTGTCCGCTCATATCAAACAACTTCAGTAAAGAAAGGTTACATCGATTTTATAGAATTTTTTTCTTATCTTTCTTTTTATAATACCCATCTTCACAGATTATTGCTGATGGCGTCTCTAATTCCATTCAGAATCTCAACATCCTTACGGTAGCGTTCATCAGGTACTGCATCAAGTTCACGTACCCTTTCCATGTTTTCGTTAAGGCTTCCTGTAATGAACTCCTCGGAAGTATTTCTCTGCCATCTTACTGCCCTGCCTGTCAACCTGCTCAGTTTCTCTACGTCCTCTTCGCTGTATTCAAACAGCTTTCTGGCATTTTCCTTCCCGATGATTTCCTCCTCAAACAGCCGGAGAACCATTGCCTTGAATGGAATCGCATAGATATCCATGAGCATGAGAATCTCCCTGACTCCTATACTGTCCGGATGAATTCTGAAAATTCCCATCTGTTCACGGATACTTATACCGGGAGCAAGAACGGCACCTGCAAAGGCATTGGCTTCCATGTCCTCGATTCCTGAAGTTTCATCATCAAGGGCAGAAGAATCAAGAATGGACAGGCACCTCTGACGTGAGGAATCATAACCTTCGAAATAGTTATACAGATGATAGAGTTCGTGAGCAGATGCAAAAATCTGCTTTGACAGCGGCATGTCCGTATTGATTACAACGAAGACACGGCCTCCGCGGATAAAGGTGCAGGCACAGAGGTCATCATCCCCGAGATTATAGCGGAACATTTCCATGCCCATATCATGCTGGAGGACATAATTCTCCACAATCGGAAAGATGTCATCCTGGATGATGTTGTTTCCGGTATAGTTGGAGTTGAAGCTGTTCGCATGTTTACGGATCACTTCATACCGTTTTCTGTCTTTTACAAAAAGGGAATTTTCAAGCACACTGTACATATCATGCCTCCCAGGTCTGATTCATCTGTTCGGCGTTTTTCCTCAGCCTGGCATAATAGAGAACCATATCTGCAAGCTTATCTGCTATCTCCAGGCTTTTCCTCGCCTGCGGTGTTTTTGCGTCACCCATGAAAACGTGGATAGCATCCGTGTTTTCGGTGGCAGAGGATGATTCCATGAGTTTTTCCATTGTTACACCGAAATAATCAGCTATCTCACGAAGTTCAACGGCATTGATCGTTCGTTTACCGCCAAGCATGTTGCTCATGATCTGCTTGCTCACGCCGAGAGCGTCTGCAAGATCGTTCTGGCGCTTTCCGTTCTTTCTGAGCAGCGACATTATATTATTACTGATGGTTGCATTCATTCCGGTCATTTCAGACACCTCCATTAAGTTTCTGCATGCAGTATTTCCCTGTCCGCAATTTCAATATACAAAACAAATCTCTATTAGTCAAAGTTTCTTTAACCTATTAAACGTGTTTAGTTTAAATTTTCTCTTACAAGTCTTAATTTCGTTAACTATCTTCGGTATGGAGAGTCAAATCCGGTCCGTGTTGCTGCAATATCTCAGAAGCTTCTGTTTGAGATTACCTTCCCTTTCTGCAGTACGGAAGCAGAAGATCATAGGCGGACTTGTACGAGCGGAACTTCTCTTCGGCAAAGCGTGTGTATTCGCTGTCGAGATTAAGGCCGGAGAGTCTGTCTGGATGGAAGGCCATCGCCTTCTTTCTGAAGGCAGATGTCAGTTCAGTCTCGGATGGAATACTGTCGAATCCGAAGAGGGAGAGAGCTTCTCTGACGCCGTCCTCTTCGTGAGCCGGCTTTCTCTCAGATGAGAATGCATTGTACCAGAGTCCCTTCCTGTCGCGGATGTAGAGAGCACACGAGGGATTCAGGCCTCTGTTCCAGTTCTTACCGAAAGAGATGCGTCTGAAATCATCATCGGTTCCGTCGTAGAAAATCGTCTCAAGATAACGGCAGCCGGAAAGTGCAGAGTTTCCGAATGCAGATATAGAGCGTGGAAGATAGAGGGACCTCAGTCCGGACGACATGAAGCAGCCTTCGCTTATCTCCCGGACGAGAGATGGAATCTCCATGCTTCTGAGAGCCGTGCAGCCCGCGAAGGCAAGAATCCCTATCCTCTTTATATTCTTATGAAGTGTTACTCCCTCAAGATGCGAATCATCCATGAAAAGACGGGACGGGACAAAGTCAACACCGTCAGGGAAGACGAAGCTCCTGAGAGCTGTCTTCTCGAAGGCCCCCTCACCTATTTCGTAAAGGGAATCAGGAAGGCTCACAGACGAGAGCATCGAGCAGCCCCTGAATGCCTCCTCCCTTATGACCTCGAGGTTGTCGGCGAATGCTATCTCCCGGAGTCTGGTGCATGACGAGAAAGCTCCTTTCCCGATTTCCAGTATCTGGATATCCTCGGCAGAGTCCGGAAGCTTTGCCCAGAGAAGATTTTCCGGGTTCGTCACCCCTATCACTGTCCCCTTTCCGTCGGTAACTATCTCGGTCTTGTTCATGAATACCGACTTCGTGTATTTCGGCCAGTTCGTTCTGAAGGCGCTGAAGCCGCATTCGTCACTGTTCAATACGCTCATGGTAACTCCTAGAAGAGGAAGCTCTCGATCTTTCCCGGTATGTTCTCCACAAGCGTATCTTCCGGATAGTAGCCTTCGGGAATGGATGCGAAGAGAAGACGCGAGTATGACTTGCGGCTTATCCTGCCGTCGAGGATGAGGACGACGCCCTTGTCGTTCTCGCTTCTGATGAGTCTCCCGACTCCCTGCTTCATCTTGATCATGGCATTAGGGAGTGCAAGGGTTATGAAGGAACCGCGGTCCGACGTTCTGTCGATATAGTCGCTTCTGGCCCTGTTGATCGGGTCTGTCGGCACATCGAAGGGAAGCTTCACGATGATGAGAAGCCTGAGGGTGTCTCCCGGAGCGTCGACTCCCTCCCAGAACGAGGATGTCGCGAAGAGACAGGAATCCCTGTTCCTCTTGAACTTTTCGAGAAGCACATTGCGGCTTATCCTGTTGTCCTGGATAAGAAGCTCGAGCTTGTCTCCGACCTTCTCCTTAACCTTCTGATAGACCTTTCTCATCATGTCGAAGGAGGTGAAGAGTATGAGGGCACCGCCCGAGGATGAGAGTACGGCATTCTCCGTCACCGACGCCACGTAGTCTATGTACGAGGGGTCCTTCATGGAGTATTCCCTTCCGTTCTGCGGAACGAGGTACATGAGATTGTGCTTATAGTCGAAGGGCGAGAAGTAGACGCCTTCCTCGAGTGTGCTGTCTCCCGTAAGTCCTATCCTCTCCTTGAAGAATTCGAAGTTGCCACCGATCGAGAGAGTTGCAGAGCAGAAGAGGAATGACTCGAGTTTTGACAGAAGTCTCCCCTTCACGAGCGGCCCCGTTAATAGAGGCGCCTGGATTATCTCATACTCGCCGTCGGGAAGCGCCTCTGCGTAAGATATGAACTTATCGAACGAATCGAAGCGGATGAACGAACGTATGACGTCCGAGTAGTATTCGAGATTCTTTCCGACACCCTGTACCCTCTCTATGTAGGGAGTGAACGTCTCGTTGTCGGAAGCATAGAACTTCTCCAGGTCGAGCCCCAGGCTCTTCATCTCGTCACAGAGTGACTCCGCTTCCCTGAGTTTACTGCGGAAGGAAGAGTAGAATGCCTGGTCGAGAAGTACGCTGCGTTCGGGGGAATACCGCGAGATCATGTTCCTGAAGAGCGTGAAGTAAAGTGACGTGAGATTCTTGATCCTGTTGTAGAGTCCCTCGAAGTTCTTCGTGAACGTCCTGTCCTTCGTCGTGTCGCAGGGAGAGAGGAACTCAATCAGAGTCTTTCCGCCGAATGCCTTGTTCTTGAAGAGAAGGGAATCGAGTTCCTCATATATCATGTCACGCGAAACCCTGTCGGAGAAGAGCTCCGTCGCTTCGCTCTCGAGGTGATGGGCTTCATCAACCACAAGATGTGTGTAGCCGGGGAGAATCGTGGGAGAGGAGAAATCCTCGTTGTTCTCCCATCTTATCTGGGCGTCGATGAGGACCATGTGATGGTTCGTGACGATTATTCTCGCATTCTGTGCACGGCGCCTTGCGTTGTACATGAAGCATTCCTGGTTGAAGGGACAGCGGCCCCTGAGACAGTCCTTTTCGTCGCATTTGACATCCGCTGCCAGCAAGCTCACTTCCCTGTCGTGTATGTCCGTGCGGCTTCCGGTCTTTGTCCTCTCACACCACTTTATGAGTCTCGCTTCCGGTGTTGACTGATCAAGTGTCAGGAGTCCTATCCTGTCCCTCAGCTCCGCAAGCCTCCGTTTACAGATATAATTCGAGCGTCCGTAGAGAATTGCGGACTTGTTCTCAATACCGAGCAGTCCCGAGAGGAACGGTATGTCCTTGTCGAATAGCTGTTTCTGGAGTGTTATGGTACTCGTCGCGACAACGACTCTGCTGTCCGGGTCTTCGGCCGTGAGAAGAAATGCGGGAACAAGATAGGCAAAGCTTTTTCCGATCCCCGTTCCAGCCTCTATGAGACAGCCGTGTCTCTCATTGAATGCCTTCTCGACTTTCTTCGCCATCTCCTCCTGACCTTCCCTGTATGAGAAGACGGGAAATGATTTCTTCAGCAGTCCGAAGGGGGAGAATATGTCCTCACTTGTCATTGTCTTCTTCCTCGTCGTCATCTTCTCCGGCAATCTTCCATTCCTTGAGGCGGCGGTGAAGAGTCTTTCTTCCTATGTTGAGTACCGTGCTTGCCTTTGACTTGTTTCCGTTGCAGTAGTCGAGGGTTCCCAGTATGAGTTCCTTCTCGGCGTCGTCGAGCGTGATGGGAAGCTCGAGCACGACTGTCTTATCCCTGTCCTCTCCCTTGTCACGGATGTACTGCGGAAGATTGTAGACTTCAATCGTATGACTCTTCGCGAAGACGACTGCAGATTCGATGGCGTTCTTGAGTTCGCGGATGTTGCCCGGCCATGAGTACGAGAGAAGAAGCTTCCTCGCGGCTGCGCTGATACTGTCTATCTTCTTTCCGTTATCCTGTGCAATGCTCTGTGCAAAGGAAAGTGAAAGAAGCTCTATGTCGTCACGTCTCTCCCTGAGGGGAGGCACCGTGATTGTGACTACATTGAGGCGGTAGTAGAAATCCTCGCGGAACTTCCCCTCCTCCACGAGTTTTCTCAGGTCCTTGTTGGTCGCGGCTATGACTCTGACGTCGACGGGAATCGTACTCTCTCCTCCGACACGGGTTATCTCGCGGTTCTCGAGGACCCTGAGGAGCTTTATCTGTGTCGCCTCGTCTATCTCTCCGATTTCATCGAGGAAGATTGTACCGCCAGAAGCAAGTTCGAATCTTCCCTTTGCCTGGCTGACGGCTCCCGTGAATGCCCCCTTCTCGTGACCGAAGAGCTCGTTCTCGAGGAGCGAGGAGGAAAGGGATGCGCAGTTCACCTTCACAAACGGCTTGTCCTGGCGCTTCGAGAGTGCCTGGATGGCCTCCGCGACAAGTTCCTTTCCCGTTCCCGATTCACCTTCGATGAGGACGGTCGTCTTCATCGGGGCAACGGCCCTGATTGTCTCCATCAGCTTCTGAACCTTCTCGCTGCGGCCGATGATTTTTGTGTATTTGAGGTCCTTCCTGAGTTTCTCTATCTCTTCGGTGAGAGCCCTGTTCTGCTCTGCAAGCGATGAGTTCTCGATGCTCTTCTTCACGACGAGGAGGAGCTTGTCGAGGTCGACGGGCTTTGTGAAGAAGTCAACGGCTCCGTCCCTCATGCTCTCCACGGCGTTCTCGACTGTTCCGTGTCCCGTAAGGACTATGACGGGAAGACGGGGATACGCCGCTGCTATCTTTCTCACGAGTTCATCACCCGTCATAACCGGCATCCTGAGGTCGGTTATGACAAGATCGACGTCGCTGGAATTGACGGCATTCCAGGCTTCAAGTCCGTTCTCTGCCGTTATTACCTTGTAGTTTTCAAGTTCGAATGCTGCCTTGAGTCCCGAGAGGATGTTCTTCTCGTCATCTGCAATGAGAATCGTGCTCACTTTCCGTCCTCCCCGAGAGCCTTTCTCTCGCTGACGGGAATCGGGAACTCGAGCTCGAATGTCGTTCCCTCACCCTTTCTGCTCGACACGTGGATGTCACCGTGGTGCTCCTTCATTATCTTGTAGACGAGAGTGAGACCCAGTCCCGTTCCGCTGGCCTTTGTCGTATAGTAGGGCTCGAATATCTTACCGAGTTTGTCCTCGTCGATTCCGCAGCCGGTATCTGAAATGCGTACGGATACATAGTCGCCGTTGAGCTTCGTGACGACGGTGAGCTTTCCGCCTCCCTCCATTGCGGCGAATGCATTCTGGATGAGATTGAGAAGAGCCTGCTTCACAAGCCTCGAGTCAAGCTCGATGTTCGGTATGAACGACGAAAGCTTCGATTCGACGACAACCTTCTTGTCCTCGGCCTCGGGCTCGAGGAACGAGAGGATATCGCTCACGATATCGTTGATGCTCTCCTTCTTGAGTTCGACTTCCATCGGCTTCACGGCAAAGAGGAAGTCGACGGCAATCTTGTTGAGGTGCTCTATCTCCTCCTCGAGAACGGAGAGAAAACTCTCTGCCTGGTCCAGAGTCATGCTTCCGTTCTTCTGAAAGGTCTTACGCATGAGCTGGGTGTGTATCTTCATGGCGGCAAGGGGGTTCTTTATCTCGTGTGCCACTCCGGCAGCCATTGTCGTCATGGAGGCAAGGGATTCGCTGCGCCTCAGTCTCGTCTCCTTTCTTATGGAATCGGTGATCTCACGGATGACGACATCGACATAGCATTCCCTGTCGGTGTTTATCCTGTTGAACGATACACGGTAGACCCTCACCTCGTTCCCGCTCTGAATCGAGAAGTCCCTGTCCTCGCTTCTCTCCTCGCCCTTCAGGACACTCTTGATGAAGCGGCACATATCCCTGTCGGTGATGCAGTCATCGATGTAGAGTCCCTCGATCGAGCGCGAGGAACGCTTGTATGGAATAGTGGAACGTGCCTTCTGGTTTGCGAAGACGACGACAGAGTTCCTGTTCATTATGAGGTGGCCGTCTTCGAGAGAATCGAAGAGCGTGAAGAGGATGTCCTCCTCTTCGATGGCCTTGTTCACAAGGTTCTTGAGTTCATCAACCGGACACGAGGAAAGATCCTCGACGAATTTCTTCAAGAGTTTATTTGACAATCTGTGACTCCCTTATGATGTAGTCGAGAGCAGCCCTCTCGCTCATGTTGTATGTTTCGACGCTGTCGTACCAGAAGCGGAGGATATTGAGAATCCTCCTCGCCTTCGAGGCAGCCGTTCTTCCTTCCCTCAAGCCCTTCTCAACTTCCTCCGTGACACGCTCACGGAAGTACGGATAGGCACTGAGCTTCTCGAGGAGGCTGTTGAGGGCCTCCTCCCTTTCAAGGGTGAAAGGAGACGAGGAGAGAAGAAGAGAGACGAATTCGCTCACGCTCTTCTCGCATGCCCCGACTGACTCGCTGTCGTTGCCGTGACGGAAGAAGAAGGTATCGAAGGAGGAGTAATCCTCCCAGATATTGAACCTCGCCTTTAAAAGTGACGATATCTTCTCCTCGCTGAGAGAGGGGAAGCTGAACTTTCTCACTCTCGAGAGAATGGTCTCCATTATCTTCTGACTCTGGGAAGATATGAGAATGATCGTGAAATGTTCCTCGGGCTCCTCGAGCATCTTGAGTATCGAGTTCTTGGCGCCTTCCGTGGCACTCTCGATGTCTTCGATTATGACGACCTTCTCGTCAAAACCGGAGCTCATCCACTCCTTGACGGCCCTGAGCTGCTCTATCGATACTGCAGTCGGACTCTTCTTTCCGCCGTAGAGATACTTCTCGTCGGCTGTCACCTTCAGTGCCTCGAGGGCCTTGACATCGGCATCGGTGATGCTCTTCCTGTCCTCGATGTCGGTCAGGAACTCGTCGACACTCTCGGCCTTCGAGAAGAGAGACGACGAGGATGACGGCATTGCTGAGACAAGTGCGCCGTTGTACTGCATGTTCACAAGTCTCAGCGTCTCGATGAGAAAGAGTCTCGAGGCCTCCGTTCTCATATCGGAAAAGAGAGATACGGCAGCCTTCACTCTCGGCATGAGATTCCTGAACGGGAAGTAGATTACGTTCGAGGAGCGGAGGATATCTCTGCGGTCACCCGTGAGATAAAACGCAAGATCCAGGGCAGCGGTAAGCCTTCCGCTTCCCCTTCCTCCCGAAAAGAGGAGCGACTGGGGAAGAAGACCGTCCCTGATGTTACGGATAAGGGTATCTGCAACCCGGGGCTGCATCAGAAGAGTATTCTCAAAGGCCAAGAAGAGCTCCTTTGAATGCGCTCTCGACAGACGGGAAAAGCCTGAGGTAGACATTCATGTAGAAGAAGCTGTTCTCCTTGAGAGGCATTAAATCGATGAACTTCTGCACCGAGCATACTTCGAGAAGAAGGAAAACCAGGAACAGTGCGATTACGAATGCGACGATGAAGCCCAGGAGCGAGTCAATCCACCCTAGGTGCACTGTCTCGAGGGCAGTCCCCAGAAGATTCCCCACCAGCTTGAAGATGAGGAATATGACAACACAGAGAAGAACGTACGCAATCAGCGCCAGAAGAAACACCGGGACATCGAGCTTCGACGAAAGAAGCCCTGTCACCGGTTCGACGAAAAGAAGAGCTATCGGGAACGTCAGCACGTAGCTTCCGATCTTGAAGGCGAAGCGTGAGAGTCCGATTGCGAATCCGCTTATTCCCGATATGAGAGTAAGCACTAAGAGAATGATATCGAATATGCCGAAGCTCAGTGAGCCGATGGTGAATGTCCAGTCCATAGTGTCATTTTAGCCCAACCGGTACGTTCTTTGCTACATTATTCTCCAAAATCTCAAGAATCTTTGTCTGAAACGAAACGAGAAGAACCTGACGACTCTCCCCACTCTTGAGCTCTCACTCCCCTTTCTTCAGCATTTCCTTTATCTCGCTCGTGTCCGAGATAAGTTCGCCGAAACCTTCAAGGATTACCCTTGTGATGTATGCAATCAGAATCTCGAATGCACCGCCAAGGGCACAGACAAGGAAAATGGCAACTCCGTCTCCGAATGACGGACCATGCCATCCGTGATAATAATACGAGTTGGTCCATACACATAAGACAGTACTTGCAATCACAGCTATTACGACAAGTACAAGATTGACGCGCCAGAGTATCCTGGCAATTCTTGTGATTTTCTCTCCGTTTGATGTTTTCATTTTATTCTCCTGACGGGGACTGCAGTCCCGGCTGCCATCATTGTAGAACATATAAGGGACATTGCCATTCGTTTTCTCTGTTCTTTTAGTGTATCCGCAGAATCGTGAAGGGAACAATATCAGACACAAATTATCGCGTTTCAGCATTAAGACTGTTCGATTGGCCTCTTTTTGATTATCATTTCCTTATGGCTAATTTTTTGACGAAACTGTTCGGCGGAACGAAACAGGAAAAAGACATTAAGAGGCTCAGGCCTGTTGTTGATAAATGCAAGAGTTACTATTCTTGGGCTGAAGGGCTCAAAGACGAGGATTTTCCTCTCCAGACAGAGAAGTGGAAGGAAGAGGTGAAGAACGGCAGAAGCCTTGATGACCTCCTCCCGGAGGCTTTCGCACTTGCCAGGGAGGCAAGCTGGAGATGCATCGGAGAGAAGCACTATGACGAGCAGATCATGGGTGCAATCGTACTTCATAAGGGTTCGATTCTCGAAATGAAGACAGGTGAAGGAAAGACCCTCACCTCCGTTCCCGCGGCTTATCTCAACGCTCTTCAGGGAGAAGGCGTTCACATCGTAACGGTCAATGACTACCTTGCACAGCGTGACGCCGAATGGATGGGCTCCATATTCCGTTTCCTCGGTCTCACCGTCGGAGTCGTGATTCCGGGACAGGACGAGAACGCGAAGAGAACGGCTTACTCGAGCGACATAACATACGGAACGAACAACGAGTTCGGCTTCGACTACCTCAGGGACAACATGAAGCAGAGCATGGCCCATAAGATACAGCCCAGGCATCACTACTGCATCATAGATGAAATCGACTCTATTCTCATCGATGAGGCCAGAACCCCTCTCATCATCTCCGGCCAGGCCGAAGACGACTCACCGAAGGTTATGGCTGCAAAGTCGATAGTCCCCTACTTTAAGGAATGCGAGAAGGATCCTGCAACGGGAACCTACTACGAGCTCAGCCAGATAGACAAGATGGACAGGGAGCTCTATGCCTCATTCGACGAGAGGGGTGACTACAAGATCGACGAAAAGAACAAGAACGTCACCATCACCAAGCAGGGTATGACGAAGATGGAGGAACTCCTGAGGAAGACGGGTATCCTCGAAGCGGGCAAGGACGAGAACGGCAACACCACCTACTCTCTCTACGACGGCAACAACTTCGAACTCGTGCACTACGTCACACAGGCACTCAGGGCACAGTATCTCTATACACGCGATGTCGACTACCTCGTGAAGGACGGGGAAGTTCAGATAGTCGACGAGTTCACGGGCCGTGTGCTTCCCGGCAGACGCTACTCGGAAGGCCTCCATCAGGCAATAGAAGCGAAGGAGAACGTCAGGGTCAAGGGACAGAGCAAGACATTCGCGACCATCACATTCCAGAACTTCTTCCGTATGTACGACAAGATAAGCGGCATGACCGGTACTGCAGATACCGAGGCCGTCGAGTTCAAGCAGATCTACAACGTCGATGTAGTCGTTGTCCCGACACACCTTCCGGTCAAGAGAATCGACAAGTCCGACCTCACATTCTACAGCGAGGACTTCAAGTACGCGGCAATCGTCGAGGACGTGAAGAAGATTCACGCAACAGGGCAGCCGATACTTATAGGAACGACATCAATCGAGAAGAGCGAGAAGCTCTCCGCCCTTCTCCTCAGGGCCGGAATAAGGCATGAGGTCCTCAACGCCAAGAACCACGCAAGGGAAGCCTACATCATAGGTGAAGCCGGAGCAAAGGGTTCCGTCACCATTGCAACCAACATGGCCGGACGTGGAACAGATATCAAGCTCGGCGGAAGCCCGGATCATCTTGCCTTGAAGAAAGTCGGAACCGACGCAACGGCGGAAGAACTCAGAAAAGCCAAAGAGGAAATCATGCCCGAGTACAGAAAGGCATACGAGGAAGTCAAGGCACTCGGAGGGCTCTACATCATCGGAAGCGAGAGACATGAGTCGAGACGTATCGACAACCAGCTGAGAGGCCGAAGCGGACGTCAGGGAGACCCGGGTGTATCCCAGTTCTACATCTCCCTTGATGATAACCTCATGAGACTCTTCGCACGTGACGGCATGAAGGAGATGCTCGGAAGAATGGGACTCAACACAGGAGAGCCCATCCACCACAAGATGCTCGACTCCGCAATCGAGAATGCACAGAAGAAGGTCGAGGAGAGAAACTTCGCAATACGAAAGAGACTTCTCGAATACGATGATGTTCTCAACGAGCAGAGAAACTTCATCTACGGCCAGAGAGACGAAATCCTCGTCTCAACGGATCTCACGAAGAGAGTCGAGGACAACAACCGTGATCTCATAGACGACATCTACGAGGAAGCTGCGGGAGACCAGAACAGGGTTCTCGAAGCCCTCCAGCGTGTCTACGGTGCTTCATTCAATCCCGAAGACATCAAGGACAGGGAGACTTTCGAGAACAAGATCATCTCCCTCATCGAAGCCAAGAAGAACTTCGTCGGAGAGAACATCTTCAACGACTACCTGAGGTACATCTACCTCAAGAACATCGATAAGCGTTGGATTGACCATCTCGATGCACTGGACGAACTCAGGGATGCTGCATCTCTCATGAGCTACGCACAGAAGAATCCTCTTGTCGAATACAAGAACACGGCATCCGACGCATTCGACGAGATGCTGGGAGCAATAACGGAAGCTGTCTGCAAGGCAGCCGTACTCGTCCGTTTCCAGATAAACGGCCCCCAGAGGAACAACGAGCAGGCACAGAGACTCCAGACCGTGCACAGGGAGATGGAGAGCGTCATGAGACAGAAAGCGCAGGGAACTGCAGTGGCCTCTCAGGCTCAGGCGGAGAACACCACAATCCGACGTGACACTCCTAAGGTCGGACGTAACGACCCGTGTCCGTGCGGAAGCGGAAAGAAATACAAGAACTGCTGCGGACGCAGGTTCTGAATGAATAAGGGACGG